>VHCZ01000159.1 GCA_016871535.1 Verrucomicrobiota bacterium | reverse complement strand
CCGCCGCCCGGAGGGTTTTCGCGCCAAAGGCCGCCTGGCTTCGTTGCTCCTCAGTCGAAGATCCAGGGAGGATATTCTCCTTCGTTGCGCCTCGCCATCCGGCCTTTGGCGCGAAAACAGGACCCCGCGGAATTTTCGGACACGCTCTTATGCGACTACTCCTGTCTGTGTTCTGTTTTCTTGTCTCGCTGCGTGTCATCGACGTTGGACGTTGCGCCGAATCAAACTCAAACTGGCCGCAGTTCCGCGGACCAAACGGCCACGGCGTCGCCGCCGAAGGAAAAGCGCCGGCGCAGTTCGGGCCTGGGACCCATCAGCTCTGGAGAGTCGCGCTGCCAACGGGGCACTCGTCGCGTAAACCGATCCCGAATCGGGCCGGCGGGGAATTCTTCCTTCGTGACGGACAACGAATGGCGCATTTCGGAAGAGATCTTCGCGAAAGCCGAGAATGCGGTGTTCGCGGTTCGGCCCGGCGGGCGCGGCGACATCACGGAATCACATCTGGCATGGAAACAAACGCGCGGTCTCCCGTATGTGCCCTCGCCGCTCTTTTATGAAGGCCGCGTCTATGTGATCAAGAACGGCGGCATGGCATCGTGCTACGAAGCGAGGACGGGGCGGGTGCTCTATCAGGAAGAACGACTGGGCGCGCTCGGCGACTATTATGCGTCACCCGTCGCGGCGGATGGCAAAATCTATTATGCGTCGCAACAGGGCGTGGTGACCGTCGTCAAAGCGGGCGACACGTTCCACGTGCTGGCACGAAATGATCTGGAGGAACAAATTATGGCCACGCCGGCGATTGTGGACGGGAACATCTACCTGCGAACTGCGAATTATCTCTCCGCGTTTGGCTACTGAGACAGGGCAGCGGCGCCTGGCGCAAGACGGTCACGTTGCCGCCCGGACGCTACGAACTCACGGGCCTGGCGAAAGTGTCCGGACTTCCGCCGAACCTTGCCGGGACAGGGGTCTTGCTCCGCATTTCCGGAGAACGGTCCAGTGAAGGGATTTCAACCGCCAGACCTGGAGTCCGGTGCGTCATGAATTCACGACGGAAACCGCGGGAAACTTCGAACTGATTTGCGAATACCGCGGTCCGCAGGAAGTCGGGTTGTTCGATCTCGGATCACTTAGTCTTGCTACTCGCCAAAAAAACAAGAAGGCCGGGCTTTCACCCGGCCTTCCTGCAATGAGAACAAAGCGCTTAGTGATTTTGCCTCGGAGCTGCGCTGGCTACCAAGAGCCGTCAGCCGATGCGGCGCCGCAGACTTACGCCATTGCTACACACACGGAACAACTGCATTTTTGCATCGTCATTGACGGAGCTACAGTAGCCTATGCCCAGAGGCCTGCCAGTCACCAGTACTGGGGACAAGGGACAATCGGCTGGGGGCTCTCCAGCCATTTGTGAGACACATCACTAGCGTCTCAGGAACTTGGCTACGGCCTCGGTTCGAGTGCGGACCTGGAGCTTCTCGTAAATCCGCCGGATGTAAGTGTGAACCGTTTCGTAGCTTATGCCCAGTTTCTCGGCGATTTCCTTATAAAGAAAGCCCTGACTGAGGCAATCCAGAACCTCCTGTTCCCGCGCCGAAAGGTTCTCGGTCGGCTGAGCCGAAGCGCTGGTCTGTTGGAAGGATTGCACGACCTTGCGGGCGATGTGAGTGGTCATGGGCGATCCGCCCTGGACTACATCCCGAACCGCCGCCAGCAATTCATCGCGCGGCGTGCGTTTCAGCAGGTAGCCCGTGGCACCGGCAGCGAGAGCGTTGAAGATGTTTTCCGTATCCTCGTAAACGGTCAGCATCACAACCTGCGTCTCCGGAACAAGTTGCTTCAAGCGCCGAACACATTCCACGCCGTTCATTCCGGGCAAATTGATGTCCATCAACACGACGTTGGGACGCATTTTCGGCAGGGCCTCAAGCGCGGCTTCGGCATTCGAGTAGTGGCTGAGGCATTGGAAGCCTTCCGCGCGATCAATGACGCGCGCCAGCGTGCCCCGCAACTGGTCGTTGTCTTCGACGATGGAGACGTTGATGGGCATGCGGGTCGATTTCTGGACTGAAGGAATCATCCCGCGCCTTGCCCGTTCTTTGAAAGGAACGGGGCGAATTCGGATTCGAGATAGGGCGGAATGCGCGCTTTGATGCTGGCGCTGGCTTTTCCGTACCGGCATTCCAAGACCTGGCCGACGGCGTGCAGCCGCGCGATCACGTCTGAAGCGCCGTGCGGCACCCGCAACTCAACGAACTGGCGCGCCGGGCGCAGAAGGCTGCCCAACTCACACAGCAACCCCTCCAGGCCGGTGCCTTGCACGGCCGAGACGGCGACGGCGTTGGCGAAGCGATCGCGATACAGGTCCATCGCGGCGCCGGTTGTGAGCCGGTCAATCTTGTTGAAAACAATCAGCGTGGGTTTGTCCTGAGCGCCCAATTCGGCCAGGACCGTGTTGACGGCGGCGATCCGGTCGTCCGCGTGCGGGTGGCTGATATCGACCACGTGCAGCAACAGATCAGCCTGGACGACTTCCTCGAGCGTGGCTTTGAACGCTTCCACGAGCCGATGCGGCAGCTTCCGAATAAAACCCACGGTGTCGGAAAGCAGAACGTTTTGATTGGTCGGCAGCCGCAGGCGCCGCGTCGTCGGGTCGAGCGTGGAAAAAAGTTTGTCCTCGACCAGAGTCGAAGCCTGAGTCAGCCGGTTCAGGAGCGTCGATTTTCCGGCGTTGGTGTAGCCGACGATGGAGGCCAGGGGCCATTGGTTTCGTTTCCGGCCTTGTCGCTGCGTGGTGCGCTGCCGCCGCACAGTTTCCAGGGCTTCGCTGATTTTGTCGATCCGCACCTGAACGCGGCGGCGGTCGGTCTCCAATTGCGTTTCGCCTTCGCCGCGCATGCCGATGCCGCCTTTTTGCCGGGAAAGGTGAGTCCAGTAGCGTGTCAGGCGGGGCAACAAGTGCTGCAACTGCGCAAGCTCCACCTGGAGCTTGCCTTCGCGGGTGCGCGCGCGTTGCGCGAAGATATCGAGGATCAATGCGGTCCGGTCGAGGACCTTGCACTCAAAAATCCTCTCCAGGTTGCGGCTTTGCGCGGGCGACAGGTCGTCGTCGAAAATCACCGTGTCCACGTCCTCCTGCCGGCATTTGGCGGAGAACTCTTCGGCTTTGCCAGAGCCGATGTAGGTTGCCGCCAAGGGCGTGTCGAGTCGCTGGACGCCTTCGCCCACGACGTCGCCGCCGGCGGTTTTCGTCAGCTCAGCCAACTCGCTCAGGGATTCATCGATGTCCCAGCGGCTGCGTCCCTTTAACTCCATGCCAACCAGGAACACGCGCTCGGTGCGCCGGGTGGCGGTCGAAATCAGTGCTTTCAAATCGTGAGTGGGATTATACCTGGATGGTTCGCGCGGCGCAACTCAGCGCCGCAGCTTACCGAGCAACCGGGCAACCACGGATTCCGGAGTTTCGCCAGGCTGAATCATCAACCATTCCAAATCCAGTTGGCGCCGGAACCAGGTCCATTGCCGACGGGCTAACTGCCAGGTGCGCTGCTTGACGAGCGCCACCGTTTCTTCCAGGGATCGCTCGCCACGGAGATGCTCGACAACCTGCCGGTAGCCGATCGCTTGCATCGCCGTTCGATTCTCGGTCAAGCCCTGGTCCATCAATCGCTTTGTTTCCTGGACCAGTCCATTCCGAAACATGGTTTCGACGCGCTGATTAATTCGCTGCCGGAGATCGTCGCGCTCTCGTTCGAGGCCAAAAAACTGTCGCGTGGATTCGCGTTTTGCGGTTGAGGCGTGCGCATCCCCGCTCCGTGTCGTCCAGGCTGCTCGCTGTGTCGAATACGCTCGCCCGCTCGTGCGGATGACCTCGACGGCGCGGACGACGCGGCGGCGGTTTTCTCTATCGATTCGCTCGTACATCGACGGATCCTTCCGGCGCAGCTCGTCCAGCAATTCTTCGAGGGGAACCCTCTCCAACTCCCGGCGCAGCGTCGTGTCGGGAGCAGGCGACTCGCCGAGGCCTTCGAGGAGCGCTTTGAAGTATAATCCCGTGCCACCGCAAATGATCGCGGTATTCCCTCGGCCTCTGATCCCGGCCAGAGTTGCCTCGACGTGGTTCACCCAGGCCGCCGCGTCAAACGACTCGGTCAAACCTACGACATCCACCAGGTGATGCGGCACTCTGGAACGTTCGTCCAAACTCGCTTTGGCGGCGCCGATGTCCAATCCGCGAAAAACCTGCATTGAATCTGCGGAAATGATCTCTCCCTGGACTCGCTCCGCGAGCAGGCTCGCGACGGCCGACTTGCCCGTCGCCGTCGGGCCACCGAGCAAGATCACGCCTTCCAAGCTCACTGGCGCTGCTGGCATGAGGTCTCGCTGGTGATGGACTTCGTCTCCTCCATCCGTTCCTCGAAGTGCTCACGCAAGAACAGACCTGGCATGTTGTGAGACACATCACTAGGCCCGCCTGGTGGCGTCCTCCCTCGGTGGACTCTGCGCGTGGCCATTCTTCCAAGACAATAAAAACAGCAGTCCCACGCCGACACAGATGGCGCTGTCCGCGACATTAAACGCGGGGAAACCGATTTCACCGCCACCGCGCTGGTTCACGTAAAATCGAATGAAATCGATCACATGCCGCCGGTCTTCATGCACCCGATCAATCAGGTTGCCCACGATTCCTCCAAAGAGCAGCCCCAGCGCGATTTGGCCGACTGGCGTCCCGGAGTCAAAATGCCGCCGGCCCAGAAAAAGAACGCCCAACGCAAGCACCGACACCATAGCTAACACCTCATTGTAGTCCCGGAACAGGCTCCAGGCCGCCCCGGTGTTGCCCCAGTGAACCAATTTGAAGAATCCATCAATCACAATCCATTCCTGCATGTACGGGAGGTAGCGCTGCACCAGGTATTTGGTGATCTGATCCGCGAGCACGATCAGACCTGCGGCGATCGCGACGCGCATATTGGAATTCGACGCCATGCTGTTTGCCGAAATATACTCCGCGTCGGAGGAAGGGGTGTTGGTGTTCAAAGGGTCTTGGGCAGGTTTCCGCCCCATCCGTCGCTCAACTCATGCGCATGGGCATGAGCACATAGAGAAACGGCCCGTTGATCTTGAGCACGCCAGGGCTGAGCTCGTCAATCAACTCCAAAAAAACCTCATCGTTGTCAAGCGCGCGCAATGGGTCCATCAGGTAGCCGGGATTGAAAGCGATCGCCATATCTTTTCCTTTGTAATTGATGGCCAGACTTTCGCGCGCTTCTCCGACATCGGGCGTATTCGCCATAATCGCGAGACTATTCTTGGCGAAAGTCAGCTTCACCGAATTGGACTTTTCGCTGGTCATAATTTCGGCGCGTTTCAACGCCTGCAGGAGTTCCTCGCGCACAATGGGTACCCTTTCCTTGACCTGCGTAGGGATCACTTGCCGGTAATTCGGATAATTGCCCTCCACCAACTTCGAAATCACCACGACGGCAAGGCCGCCCTCGCCGCGCAAATTGAAAGCCACCTGATTCTCGCGAGGCCGGACTTCGATGTCGCCTGATCCTTGCAACAAACGGCTCAATTCATTGACGGCCTTGGTCGGGACGATGAACTCCAGACTCACGCCTTCCAGACCTTCCGCTTCCTCATCCACGAGGGCGAGACGCCGGCCATCCGTCGCCACCATCGTCACTTTGTTTTCTTTAACGCTGAAGAAAATCCCGTTGAGGACAAAACGCGTTTCATCGGTCGAAATGGCGTAACTGGTTTTCCGCAACATGCTGCGCAGCTTCTCTTGCGGGAGCACCACAGCGCGAGTCTCTTTGAAATTGGGCACGGGCGGGAACTCCTCCGGCGCCATGCCATTGATGCGAAAGAAGGACGCGCCGCATTCCAGAGCGCAGGAATGCTTGTCATCCACGTCCAATTGCAACTCTGAAGCGCCAAGCTCTCGAACGATCCCAAAAAACCTTTTGACCGGCAAGGTCACGGCTCCGGGCTTAGCCACCTTCGCTTCCACTGAACACGAGACCGTAACATCCAGATCGGTTGCCGTGAGTTCCACTCTGTCATCACCCGCGTTCAACAACACGTTCGAGAGGATAGGCAACGTGGTGCGAGTGCTGACGACATTTTGCACCGCTTGCAAACCGACAATGAGTTGCTCTTTGGAAATGGCAAGTTTCATGACAGATATAATACTCTGAAATTTGGTCCAGGAAGTAGAGTATTATTATGGGTTGTGAATAATTGAAACAACTCATGGTGTCAAGGGCCGCCCAAGGACTTAGGTGAAATTGACCCTCTGGTACAACTTCCCAACAGCCCCTGAATCCCCGACACGCTAAAGGTTGTTCGCAAGGATTCAGCCCGAAACTAACAACTTACTTGCTGCGAACGCTCGTCTGGCCGAAAAATCCCTTGCCGCGAACGTGAGCGTATTTATGAAATGGACCACTTAGCTGCGCTCGTTTGGATCGGCGGTCGGAAATCGATCAGGGAATGCGGAATTTCCGGCATGGCGGACAGCCTGAGCGTTCGCTCCGACACCCCGAGGGTTCGTTGCTCCACGTACCCGGACCCCGCTCGTTAAAGTCCTCGCCTCCAGGCAAATTGAATACATAGGCCGCGCCAGCGTCCGCCTTCTCCGGCCGGTCCACTCCCAAAGCGCCCACCAAGATCGTGCCCCCGGAAACTGCGACCGCAGAGCCAAGACGATCGTCACTTCTTCCGGGGTCTGGCCGAGCGGCCAGCGGACCAGCCGGTCCTGCCAACCACACCACAGGGCGCCGTCACGTGAAACCTCCAGCGCGTTGATCACGTCGGCCGAACTCCCCTGGATTTGCAGTTGGCCATCCCGCAGCAGAAAAAGCCGATTGCCATGCGCGATCCACGCCACGCCGCCCGGTTCGCACACGATCGCACACGCTGAATCGGGCCACGACGCTCCTGGAACAGCGAGTTCAGAAGCCTGCCCTCCGGCGATCTGCCACAGCCCCTGGCGTGTGCCGACGAACATGCTTCCATCCTTCCCTTCTTCCAGCGTCCGCACATTTGCGGTTCGGAGTCCCTCCGGCGTGCGCCATTGTCTGAAGTGGCCTCCCTCATACACGACCAGGCCGGCGGAGGTGGCGATCCAGAGTCGTCCCACGTGATCCACATGCAGATCGTACGACCCAAACGACTGCAACGACTGCGTTCTTCCCATGAAACCTGACGGTAGGGCGAGCCTGTCCCCAGTGAGCCTAGTCCGACGTGTTCCACGCACGTCGAGCAGCTCGCCGGGACAGACTCGTTCGATCCGTCATCGTTTGCTGGAGTGCTTGACGGATCCTTGGGAGAATTCGATTCTTGCGGTATGACGCTTGCAAAAGTTCAGCAAAGTGTGAAGGAACTCTCGGTTCAAGAGCGGGCCGAGTTGTTGGATCGGCTTTGGGATGAACTCCAACCCGAGGGGATTTTGCAGCTTCAAGAGCGCTGGGCGATGGAGTCAGAGTTGGCGTGATTGGCGTGATTGGGGGTCGCGTGATTGGGGGTCGCATTTCACAATTTCAATTTGACAATTGGCGATCCTCGTTTGATTCGATTTGTTGAATTAATATGTGGGACTGACCCCTTTGCTCCGATTCACGCTTCGCCTCTATCCGCCAGCCGCGCCACGGCGTCGCCCAGTCGGACGAATTCGACCGATTGGCCGCCGTAGTTTCGGTTGAAAGCTGGCGTGGCGTCGGTCGCGACCACCAGCAGCCTGGCCTTGGGGTAATGGCGCCCGAAGGCCAGCAGCCCGGCAGCATCGAAATCCTTCGCCGACCACTTGCACTCCAGCGCCAGCAGCGGACCGCGCCGGGGCGCCCAGACGAAATCCACTTCGTGCCCCTGCTTGTCCCGCCAGAATCGAACGTCCACCCTCCCGGTTCGCCCCACGATTTCATTCAACACAAAGTGCTCCCACAACTGGCCGAGATCCTCGCGCCGCAATTCGGTCCAGCCGCGATGCGCGCAAACGAAGCCGGTGTCGAAACCATAGACCTTCGGCGCGGCGATGATCTCGTGACTGCGCCGCGAGCTGAAGGGCCGGAGGACGAGCATCACGCCCGTGGCCTCCAGCACAGCCAGATAGTTCGTAATGGTCGTGCGGCTGACTTCGCAAGGCGCGGCGAAACGCGTGGCCTCAAACAACCCGCCACTTTGCGCAAAAAGCAGTTCCACGAACCGCTGAAACGAAGCGCGCCGCTCCAGACGGAACAACTCCTGGATGTCCTTGGCCCAGAAAGCATCCATCCATTCCTGATAATCCCTTTCCGGAAGGTCGGCGGAGAGGAAATAGGGCGGCAATCCGCCGTGGAGCAGGCGATGCCGCAGGTCCGAGTTCCCGAAATACTCCAAATCCACCTCTATCATCGGAGTCAGCCAGAGTTCCACCTTGCGGCCCGCCAGCGTGTCGCGAAAGCGCACACTCGCCCCCAGTGTGGAAGAGCCGGTCGCCAGCACCCGGATGTCCGGGAAATGGTCGGCGGCGATTTTGAGCAGTTCGGACGGATTGGGCAGCCGATGGATTTCGTCCAGCACCACCCGCTTGCGCCGCAGGCCGGCGAGAAAGGCCTCCGGGTCTTCGGCGGCCCGGCGCACCCGGGGCAGTTCGCAGTCGAAGTATTCCACCCGATCGAGCGTCTGCGCCAGACAGGTCTTGCCGGTCCGTCGCACACCGCGCAGCCAAACGATGGAGCGCTTCCGCCAGGCGGCCTCAAGGTGATCCAGCCAAAAGCGGCGTCTTACCATACGCAGGCAGAATGGCGTTTAGCCCAACCAAACGCAAGCGTGGTTTCGTTTGGTGAAACGTGAAACGTGATGCGTAACTGGCAACTGACCACTGACCACTGACTCTCAACTCTCATGAACGACCTGAAATTTGCTTTCCGCCAACTGCTGAAAAACCCCGGCTTCACGTTCGTGGCGGTTTCGTCGCTCGCTGTTGGCCTGGCGCTCGCGACGGCCACATTCGCGATGGTCAACGCTTACCTGATTCGCTCGCTGCCTTATCCCACAGCCGAGCGTGTCTATCATGTGATGTACGCCCCACCCGGTCCGTACGAGCCGCGTGGCATGTCTGAAATTGACTGGAGGTCGCTCGGCGACGTCCTCGAGGACACGATCACGCCGTCGAGCGCGACGTTCTACGTGATGGACGATGGCGTCGTGAAAACATTTCGCGGCTTGCGCGTTCCGCCCGGGTTCATTCGCGGTCTCGGCGTTCAGCCAGTGATCGACGTTCGGCAGGGCTACGACGATGCGGATCTCCGAGACATTTATCTGCCTTTTCTTCAAGTGCCGGGGCGCTTCGCGTCGGTGCATGTGCGCGCCACCGGTGCGGCTTCACGCTGGGAACAAAGGATTCGTGCGGCGGCAATCCAGCTCGAGCCGTTCGTTTAAGTGGCCGCCACGCGGACGATTGTGAGCGAGGATCGGAAAGGGGCGGGCACGCGCTTCCTGACTTCCATGCTGACGGGTTTCGCTGTCTTCGCGGCGCTCTTGGCGTCTCTTGGAATCTATGGGGTGACGACTTACACCGTGCAGCAGCGCGAACGCGAGATCGCCATCCGAGTGGCCGTGGGCGCGAGTCGAGGCTCCATCATTCGCCTGTTCTTGAAGGAGGGCGTCCGCGTCCTGGGCATCGGCCTGGGTTGCGGACTGATCGGGGCCATTGGCGCCACAAGAATTCTTCAGAACCAGGTTTACGGCGTGCAGCCGTTTGATGCCGCGACGCTTCTATCCGTGTTGGTCTTAATGAGCTTCGTGGGATTGCTCTCCATCTGGCGGCCGGCGAAACGGGGCGCGATGCGGGATCCCATGACCGTGTTGAAAGAAGGTTAATGCCAAACCTGCCAGGCGTTGTCCTAATTAATTAACGGCGGTGGGGCGAGGCTCCCGCCGGCTCCCGCCGAGCCTTTCGTCGATGGTACTGGCTCGGCAGGAGCCTCGCCCCACCTTACTGTAACTACCTTAACGAAGGCGCGCTGGATTCTCTCTCGGCAACCGAGCCAGGGCACTTCGGTCGCCGAAGGTGAAGCGCGTCCGTTACGGAGCGCGTGCGCGGAGAAACCGGGCGGTTGCTTGCGAACCTCTTTCGATGGTGTAAGGGCTCTTGGGGTTTCCAGCCACGTCCGTCCACGGGCCGGTGACTGAATTGGCGCTTTGCAGCACTCCGCCAAATTCCACGACGACTTTGTCGGCGTCCCTCTTGATCGAGATGAGCGGCTTGGGCGCCGCCAGGGCACCGGTGTGGATGCGGATGTTGTCGAAAGCGACAATCTCGTTCCAGAAGGTCGAATTGGACTCGAAGCGAACGACCAACTGGGTGGCGCCGTCGGGAATGTCGTAGGTGAACTCCTTCGCGACAATTCCCACCCTTTTCGTGTAGTCGGGTTTCACCAAATCAGTTGGTCCTCCCATTCCGTCTCCGCCCTTAATTCTTTCAACGAGGAATTTCTCGTTGGCTGTGGGGGCTCCGTACCTGGCCAGTTCAATGAATTCACCCGTGTTCTTGAGGTCCACTTTGATCGAGAAAAAGTCGTCGGCGCCGAGATCGAAATCGACTTCTGTGCCGGCCAAAGCCAAGGTCAATTTAAGGTTGGTCTTGCCGGTGACGTTGACGGGTTTCAGCGTCAGGCTGCGGGGTTCATTGATCGTGCCGAACGTGGAGTTGGAGATATTGGGTTCATTCAAATCCGCCCCGGCCCAGTATCCGGTTCCTTCCATCCCGCTGATGAGACCTCCCAGGAGTTGGACCCCTTTCTCCGTGGCCACCAGGAATGGACGCGTCGAGACGACCCCGGCGTCATCCGTGAATTGATACGTCGCCACCGTCACTGATCCTGCGGGCAACCCCAGCCCGACAGTGTCGAAAGGCTGCGCGGCGTTGACAAATTTGATCGTGGCCGGCAGTCCGGCGGCGATGGGATGGGTGGTCGCGGCAATCTTGACGTCCCCGGGGTCAAAGGTCGTGTCATTCAATCCTCGAGTGGCCAGAAGCATGTCACCGGCAAGATCGCTGGCGAAGCACAGTAAGGGCACGGTAGCGTTAGCCAATCGGATGGGGTCTCCACCCGTGCTGGAATTGATGATGAAGTCCACCTTGTCGGCGGTGATTTTTGCCGGCAGCGTGACGGAAGTGTCATCATCGATCACGGTATGGCCCTGGGCCGTCAGCGTCGAAATCAAGTATTGGTCGCCCAGGCTGTCGGCGCCGGCCGGCGCGCTGAACATCACGACCATCTTCTGCTTGCCCTCGGTTAGCCACTTGATCGTGGCATCGAGCAGTTTCTTGCCGTCGGCGGTGAGCGAGGCGGGATCAAGCCCGTGATTGAAGAGCATCGTGGCTCGCCGGGCGGGCGCGGGGAAGGGCACGCCGACGACTTCACCTTTGGCCACGACGTCCACATTGCGAGTCCAGTAGGACGTGCCCGCGGGCACCGGGACGGCCTGGCCATTCTTCGGCACGAAGCCGCGGCCTTCGACCGTATAGCGAGTGCCCTCGCCCTCGGTGTTGAAGTCTTCCACGTAGATGATGTTGCTGGCGGCTGGAGGAGGCGTCACGGGTGGCGGAGTGGTGGTGCCACTGGTGACGCCGGCGGCGTAATCCACCGTCTGAAGGACCAACTGTTTGCCCGCGGCGGTCAAGTTCGCAAAGTCGAGCGCGGTGTTGAAGTCCGGGGCCGCATTCTGGCCTAGGAACAGGCCGATGCGTTTGTTGGGCGCCACGCTGCCATCGACGAGCTTGTCGCCCTTCTCATACACGAAGATCGTGGGGAAGGTGCCGTTCTCCTGCACGCTGGCCACCACATCGGCGTCCGGCGAGGGCAAGCCGTAGCTGAGGCTGTAGAGTTCGTTGTAAACCTTCACCTTCCCGGTGAAACCTTTCGCGATGGGATGATCCGCCTTGCGAATATAAAGCGAATCCCGTCCGTCATTGATCGGCGTGTCCGCCACTTCCGTGCGGCTCGTGTTGCCCCACTGCGTGAAATCATTGGAGCCGTCCGCGGTGCGCTTGACCCAATCGGCATTGTCAAACATGTAGGCCTCGAAGGAAATGATCGGGACGTCCGTGTTCTTGAGGCTGAAGACGCCCGTGGCGTCGCCGGCGGGATCCAGGACGGAAGTCGAACCGATGGTTTCGGAGAACACGACGACCTTTTTGCCCGCCGCGGCGGCGCGCAAGTCCTCCGGCGTGCTGCCGCCGGCGCCAAAGAGCGTCACGACATAGCCATTGGCGGTGAAGAACTCGATGAAAGCCGGGTCGGCGTTGATCGGCGAGTCAGCGTTGCTGGTCACAAAGAGCATTTCGCCTTTGGACGCAGCCAGAACCGGCTTAGCCAGCGTGAGCAGAAGCGACAAACCCAGAAGCCAATTGAGACTCCAGCGACCGGCCGAACCAGGAACAGGTGGATGTGGATTCATAGAATTAGAATGATTGCGAGCGCTCTCTTACGGGGAACAGGTTGTTTCAATAACGAATAGATACGACGGAGTGGTCAGCGTTTGACCACGCCGCTGATCGCAGCCGCGCCCGCCCGCGGCCCGTTGCGCGCCAGCCCGGCCAACCCGCGCTATTTCAGGGATGGGAGCGGCCAGGCGATTTACCTGACCGGCGCGCACCCCTGGAACAACCTGGTCGATATGGGGCGCCACGATCCGCCGGAGAAATTTGATTTCGACGCTTCATTAGACAGGACAATAATCCAACCGAGCGAAGGCGCAAAGGAAGTCGTTACAGCGTTGGCGTTCTTAACCTCAGTCAGTGCGGTTGGCCTGTTGCCCAATATTTCTCAGCAAGGTGTGGGCGCAAAGGTCGGCGAAGCGCGCGTCGTTGATTTCGCAGTCCGATTCGATGACCTCGATGTCCTTTCGGAGATGTGACTTGAGATTGTCGAACAGAGCGCGATCAGCTTCCGGATCGTGGAACTTCTGGCCGGGCGCGCTGATGACGCTGATGGCTTTGTCGGGGATCAGCACCGTGACCGGACCTTTCGACAGATTCAGCTTTTCCGCGAGGATTCTTCCCAGTTGGGCGCATTCTTCGGGCGTGGTGCGCATCAGGGTGACCTGCGGATTGTGGGGGTAAAAAGTCCGGCCCTGGAATTTGGCGGGGACCGATTCGGGCCCGTAGAAATTGACCATGTCCAAACAGCCGGGCGCGACGATTGCGGGCACCGCGTGTTTGGCCGCGGCCTCCAGACGGGTCGGGCCAGCGGTCAAAAAGCCTCCTGCCAATTCGTCCGCCCACTCGGTGGTCGTGATGTCCAGCACCCCGGCCACGATTCCCGATTCAATGAGCGATTCCATGGTCCGTCCCCCGACGCCGGTGGCGTGGAACACGAGCACCTCATAACCGGCTTGTTCGAGGAGTTTCTGGGCGCGTTGCACGCAGGCCGTCGTGTTGCCAAACATGCTGGCGACGATGATCGGCTTGTCCTCGCCCGGCGGCACTTTGGCCTCGACCATGCCGCAAATCGCACCTGCTGCTCGGGTCAAAATCTGTCGCGAAATCCGGTTAATCCCCGAGACATCGACAATCGCGGGGAACATCACGATATCTTTCACCCCGACGTATTGCGCCGTGTTCCCGCTCGCGAGTGTCGAGACCATGACCTTGGGAAAACCAATTGGAAGCGCTCGCATGGCAGCCGTGGCAATTGCCGTCCCGCCACCGCCACCGAGTGAAATCACGCCGTCGATCTTGTGTTCCTCGGCCAATCGAGCAAGGACGATGGGAGCGCCTTTCGACATCGCGGCCACGGCTTGGCCTCGATCCCTCCTGGCGGCGAGGGCCGCGAGGTCCGCCCCCGCGGCGGCGGCGACCTCCTGCCGGGGAATGTCCGGGCTAAACTTCGGTGGATCCAGCGTGCCGGCGTCGATCACCAGGACCTGATGGCCGCGTTGCCGGATGAGTTCGGCGATGAACCGATGCTCCTCGCCTTTGGTGTCGAGTGTTCCTAAGACTGCGATCGTCGGCATGATGCCTTTTGCGTGATTGGTTTGGTCAGCAATTCTCATTGTGACCTGCACGTAGTCCCGGCTTTAGCCGGCCAACGCACAAAACCGGCTAAAGCCGGGACTACATGCGAGCCGCGCGCTCCCTCTGTTGCCAAAATGAGAATTGCAGGTTCAGTTGCGATTACTTGATCCCACGCGCGATCTTATGCCATATTCGGCGACGGGACGATCACAAATTCAGCCATGCACGATGTCGGCAAATTCCTGTTTGTCACGGGGATATTGATTGCCCTGGTTGGGTTGGCCCTGTGGATGGGCTTTGGACGCGGCTGGGTTGGCCGGTTGCCTGGGGACGTTCAGTATTCGCGGGGAAATTTCAGTTTCCATTTCCCCTGGGTAACTTGCCTGATCTTGAGCGCGGTGCTGACCTTCCTGCTCTGGCTGTTCCGCCGTTGACGGATGGCGGAATCGTGTTGCGACATTTTGGCCTACCGCTTTCGGCTTCGCTGGTGGCATTTGATCCAACCTATCCAACCT
>VHCZ01000158.1 GCA_016871535.1 Verrucomicrobiota bacterium | reverse complement strand
TTTAAGGCCAAAAAGAAGGGATGGCCAGAAAACGCGGGATTTGCCACATTATTTGCCATGAGCGTTGCAGCGGAACCAATCTGGGCCGTGAAACCTGAGAAGGTGGAGGCGGTGGTGAAGCGGCTGGTCGAAGTGGGACATCCACGCAAGGTTTTTCTTTTTGGCTCGTATGTCCGTGGCCAGACGCACCGAGACAGTGACCTGGACGTGTTGGTGGTCGCCGACGACACGATTGAGAATACCCGCAAGGAGAGCGCGCGATTGCGCAGAGCCGTCGATGACATTCGCATGTCCATGGACATCGTGGTGGTGCGGGAAAGCATGTTCGAGGCGTTGAAGGACAAGATCGGTTTGATTTACCGCGAAGCGGTGCGTCACGGGCGGCTCGTTTATGACGCGGCAGCGGCAGCATGAGCAACGGCGACGCGCCAGAATGGGTTCGGCATGCCGAAGCGGACCTGCGCTATGCGCAACTGGGACGGACGGAGCCGGGCATTCTCTTGAACCTGGTCGCGTTCCATGCGCAGCAGGCCATCGAAAAGGCTTTGAAAGCGCTGCTGGTCGCCGACCAGGTGGACTTTCCGAGGACACACGACCTCGGCGAACTTCTCGCCTTGCTCGGACAAGCCGGGCGCCGCTGCCCCGCGGGGCTGGAACAAGTCGAAGAACTCACGCCGTTGGCGGTGCAAACGCGCTATCCCGGTTTCGACGACCCGCTCGAGGAATCCGAAGTGGACGAGGCTATCCGGTTGGCGAACGAGACGCTGGCATGGGTGAAGGGCGAGTTGGGTTCGACATGATTCAGAAGTCTCAAGATTCGCGTTCATTCCCGTCCATTCGCGGTTAAGAATCCCGGTCTCATGGCCGTCACCAATCACGAACGAGTCGGCAAGGCGCTCGAAATGCTGACCGCCGGGCTGCGCCCATTTGTCGAGCGCGAACTGAAAAGCACCTACCAGCAGGGCTGGTTCGAGGAAACGCGCCGCGCAATGGGAAGCAGCCAGCTTCAGTTGCTCGGCAACGCGGACGCGCCGCAGTGGGATTTCGCCGCGCTGCTTGCGGCCCTGTGGGGCCAGTGGGAACCGGTCTTCCGCAAAACTCTCGGCCACGCCGAACGCTCGCTCATCAGTGAGTTGCGAACTGTCCGCAACCATTGGGCGCACCAGCGGCCATTCAGCACGGACGACGCCTACCGCGCGCTCGACACCACCAGCCGGTTGCTGACAGCCGTCTCCGCGCCGGAAGCCGGCGAAGTCGAGAAGCTCAAGCTCGAATTATTGCGGGTCCGGTTCGACGAACAGGTTCGCTCCGAGAAGCGCAAAGCCGCCGCAACGGCCGTTGAAAGCGCGGGCGTCGCCGGACTCAAGCCGTGGCGCGAAGTCGTCACGCCGCACAAGGACGTGGCGAGCGGCAAGTATCAGCAGGCCTAGTTCGCGGCGGATTTGTGGCAGGTCCACACCGGCGAAGGCTCGGACGAGTATCGCAATCCCACCGAGTTCTTTCGCCGCACGTTTCTGACGCAGGGCCTGCGCGACCTCCTTTCCGGCGCATTGCTCCGGCTCTCCGGCCAGGGCGGCGACCCGGTCATCGAACTGCAAACGAATTTCGGCGGCGGCAAGACACACTCGATGCTGGCGCTGTATCACCTGTTCTGCGGGATGCCCGCCGCCGAATTGCCCGGCCTGGAGCCGGTCTTCCAGAAGGCGGGCGTCAACACCATCCCCAAGGGGAAGCGCGTCGTCATCGTCGGCAACAAGATTTCACCCGGCTCGCCCAGCCGCAAGCCGGACGGGACGGTCATCAAAACACTGTGGGGCGAACTCGCGTGGCAGCTTGGCGGCAAGGAAGGCTGCGCGATGGTGAAGGACGACGACGAGCGCGCGACCAGCCCCGGCGACACGCTGCGGCTGCTGTTCAACAAGTATGCGCCGTGCCTCATCCTGATTGACGAATGGGTTGCCTACGCGCGCCAGTTGCACGACGCCCCCGACCTGCCAGGCGGCAGTTTTGAAACGCACTTCACCTTCGCGCAGACGTTGAGCGAAGCGGCCAAGGCGGCGAAGAACACGCTGCTCGTCGTGAGCATCCCGGCCAGCGAAGGCGGCGGCGTCAGTCCGCACGGCCTGCCTGCGCCACGAAGCGAAGCGGCGCGGCAGGCAGGCAGCGAAATCGCCGACGTGGAAGTGGGCGGCGAGCGCGGACGCCATGCGTTGGAACGGCTCAAGAACGCGATTGGCCGCGTGGAATCGTCGTGGCGTCCCGCCAGCGCCGACGAAGGATTTGAGATTGTGCGCCGCCGGTTGTTCGAGCCGCTGGCCGGTGATTCGCACGTTGCGCGCGACCTGACCGCGAAGGCGTTCATGGAGCTTTACCGGACGCAAAGCTCGGAATTCCCGCCGGAGTGTCGCGAGGCGGATTACGAACGGCGACTCAAGCTCGCCTACCCGATTCATCCCGAAATGTTCGAGCGGCTTTACCAGGATTGGTCGAGCCTCGTGAAATTCCAGCGCACGCGCGGCGTGTTGCGGCTCATGGCGGCGGTGATTCATTCGCTGTGGGAAAAGCAGGACCGCAATCCGCTCATCCTGCCGGCCAACATCCCGATTGACGACCCGCGCGTGCAGTTCGAGTTGACGCGCTACCTGCCGGACAACTGGGTGCCCGTCATCGAAAAGGACGTGGACGGGCCGAACGCGCTGCCGCTCCGCATCGACGGCGAGAAGCCGAACCTTGGCCGCTACTCGGCGAGCCGTCGCGTGGCGCGGGCGGTGTATCTCGGATCCGCGCCGACCTCGAAGGCCGCGAATCGCGGCTTGGAAGACCGGCGCATCAAGCTCGGTTGTGTCCAGCCCGGCGAAGCGCCCGCGCTTTTCGGCGACGCGCTCCGCCACTTGAGCCAGCAGGCGACGCACCTTTACGTGGACAGTGCGCGCTACTGGTATTCGACGCAGCCCACGGTCACGAAGCTCGCCGAAGACCGCGCCGAGCAGCTCAAGTCCGACCCGGACGCGGCGGCGGAGGAAATCAAGAAGCGCATCGCGCAGGACGCGAAACAGCGGGGCGACTTCAGCCGCGTGCATCCGTTCCCGCCCACCAACGCGGACGTGCCGGACGACCCGGATGCGCGGCTGGTGATTCTCGGCGTCGAATACCCGCACGTCAAAGACCAGGAAAGCCCCGCTCTCGGCGCGGCCAAGGCCATGCTCGAAAGCCGGGGCAACAGTCCGCGCCTCTACAAGAACGCCCTCGTCTTCCTCGCCTGCGACAAGACCCGCCTGACCGACCTTGACCAGGCCGTCCGCTACTTCCTCGCGTGGAATTCCATCGTCGAGGAATCTGAGGGCGACGAGCCGAGCCTGAACCTCGACGCGCACCAACGCCGCCAAGCGAAGACGCAGCGCGACAACGCCAACACCACGGTCAACGCCCGCATCCCGGAGTGTTACCAGTGGCTTCTCCTGCCGATGCAGTTAAAGCCGCAGGAGTCGGTGACGTGGCAGGCGTTCCGATTGCAGGGGCAGGAGGCGCTTGCCGTGCGCGCCAGCCGCAAGCTGAAGAACGACGAACTGCTCGTGTCAAAGCTCGCCGCGACGCGGCTGCGCCTTGAACTCGATAACGTGCCTCTCTGGCGCGGCGACTGCGTTGCCGTCAAACAACTGGCCGAAGACTTCGCGCGCTATCTCTATCTGCCCCGGTTGCGAAACAGCAAGGTGCTGGTGGAAGCCGTGCAGGACGGCGTTGCGCTGCTCAGTTGGCAACAGGACTCATTCGCCTACGCCGACAGTTTCGATGAGGTTGCCACCCGCTTTCGCGGTCTGCGCTTCGGCCAGCACGTCACGGCTTCCGAGGACGGCCCCACAGGCTTACTCGTCAAACCGGACGCCGCGCAAAAACAATTTCAAGCCGAGCAAGCCGCGACCGCGACCGCCATCGGCGGCACACAGGTCGTCAGCCCAACCGGAATTCCCGGTGAGTCAGCCGTCGGCCAACCGACCGTTACAACTACGCCACCGCCCGCGAAGCCGAAACGCTTCTACGGCTCCGTCGAGTTGAACCCGCAGCGTGTCGGTCGTGACGCCGGCAAGATTGCCGAAGAAATCGTCCAGCATCTCGCCCTGCAACCCGGCGCGATGGTGAAAGTGACGCTCGAAATCCAAGCCCAGATGCCCGAAGGCGCGCCCGACAACATAGTCCGCACCGTCACCGAAAACGCGCGCACGCTGAAATTTACCGCACAGGAATTCGAGCCAGAGTGACTTGCAGTGCGGACGGAGCCAGCCTACTCGATAAGACGCAACCGGGAGTCGATTCGAGTTCGTGAAATACGGCAAGGTGCCTGGCCGGCGGTTTGCGATTGCCTGGCCGGGAGCGGTCACGCAATCTCCCGCCGAAGGAGGGTATTCCTGTCGAGGCCGTGAGTCGCGCATGGACGCATCCCCGTGCCGGGAGCATCGATGGCCGGCACCCCCGCGATACCCCCGGTTCAGCACGTTGCGATTTGGGGAAGGATTCCCGTTGGGGCGTTGAGGAATTCGAGCGGACGCGCTGGGCGGCCAGTCGAAGCCTGATCGTACGCGACGGGACGAGTTCTGCTACGACACCCCGCTTTCGCTCACAGTTGGCTTGAGAGCGCGGATCTCTGCGGGATGGCAGTTCGGCCACCCGCCAGCAGACTTTCGGCAGACTGGGCTTGGTTACTTTATGGTTACATTGCGTGCATCGTTTTGGACAAGTCGGCAAAAGACTGCAAAAGCACGAAAGCGCACCGGAAGAAAGCTGGCGATATCGAGAGAGACCGCGTGCAATAAGGATGCAATCGCTGTTTCTCCCTGTGATAAAGGTGGTGGTAGGAGCTGGATTCGAACCAGCGTAGGCGTAAGCCAGCAGATTTACAGTCTGCCCCCGTTGGCCACTTGGGTATCCTACCGACATCCGAGGATGGAACTTCCCGAAAAAGCAAATCCCGTCTTTCTAAGGACGGGAAATGGCGTTCGTTCCGGAACGTCCCAAACCTGCTGCAATACACCAGCAGTGGGACATATTTTGCAAGGGTCAAAACCCGCGGCAAGATTATTCGTCAAAGCCTGGAGACGGACGTCTGAACGAACGCCAGACTCGAGCTCGTTGATTTCTTCAAGAAACAACAAGAGCAGCAAGCGGACGGCACGCCGTTTCCCCTCTTCTCCGAAGCCGTGGAGCGGTTCAAGGAAGACGTCGCGAATGACGCTTCCCTCAAGGAACGGAGCAAGCACTACCGGACGATCTGCATTCGGAAAATTGATCTCACTTGGCCGGAACTCTGGGAGAAGCGCATCAACGAGATTTCGACGGAAGAGTGTAAGAAGTGGGCGGCCAATCTCCGCGCGGAAATCGCTGGCCAGTATTTCAACAATACCGTGGACACGCTCCGGCTCATTCTGGATGCCGCGATTGAGAATCACCGGAAGTCAGTGGGAGAAAGTACTCCAAATTCCGCGCGAGATGTGAAAGCGTGCGAAGCGGTCGGGATTCCACCGCTGCGCCATCACGATCTGCGGCATCTCTTCGCCACGCGCTGCATTGAAGCCGGCGTGGACATTCCCACCGTCGCGCGGTGGCTCGGCCACAAAGACGGCGGCGCGCTCGCCATGCGCACCTACGGGCATCTGCGCAACGAACACAGTCAGGCGATGGCGCAGAAGGTGAAGTTCTGAATCGTGGTGGAATGGCGTTGTTTCTCGAAATCTCCATTCCCCCCGCATGGCGACGGCAAAGCACAAGCGCTACGCGTACGTTGACGAGTCCGGTCAGGACACGAAAGGAGAGTTGTTTCTCGTGGCCGTGGTGGTTACCGAGTCCGAACGGGATGCGCTCAGGCGGCGGCTTGGTGAGATCGAGCGGGAGAGCGGGAAGTGCGAACGGAAGTGGACGAAGACCCCGCGAGACGAACGGTCCCGATACCCTGAGCGGATCATTTCCCTGCCTGACCTCGCGCGCCACCTCTACTTTTCTTCGTATCGCGGCGCACAGACCTACGTGGACCTTACGATTCTCTCCACGGCGAAAGCGCTCAACGCAGCCGCTCATGGCGTGTTTGAAGCCACGATCTTCGTGGACGGGTTGGGCAGAAAGGAGCGTCACCGCTTTGCCGCCGGCCTGCGCAAGCTGCGGATTACGGTCAGAAAAGTGCGCGGCGTGAGAGACGAATCAGACGAGTTCACCCGGCTCGCCGACGCCATCGCCGGCTTCGTCCGCGATGCGCTGGGAGGCGACGAAACCATGCGGGGGCTATTGGAATTGCTGCAAATCCAGTTTGGCCGGGTGGCGGCGCGGGCAATCGTGCGGAGAACCCCAGGGGCGCCGCCGATCGTCGCCCCCGGACCTAGACTGAGGGAGAATTGCCACCGACATTTCGGGCAGACTGGCTGGCCGGGTATGATACCTTGCCCACATTTCGGGCATTGATTTGGATTCATTTTTGGTTCCTTTACTGAGTTTTGAGTTGAGACGCAGTATTAGGGGTTGGGAATTGGAGACGTGAGGGGCACGGTTCCGGCTGCTGCCGCTGCCTGCGTTATGGATGCCGAGATTCGCGACGCGATGATTTGCAGTTGGTTCGGGTCGGGCGTATTAGAAATTGGGAATAGCCAACCTTGAGCAGCGTCGGACAATTCACGCAGTTGAGGCGTCTCCTCGCAAACGAGATAGAGCATTATCCCGCGTCGTTTGACATCCTCGCCAATTTGCCGTGCAGTTCTCCCGGATTGCGCTGGCTTCGTTTCTCCTCAGTCGCAGAGCCCTGGCTATGCTCCTTCGTCGTGCCTCGCCAGATCCCAAAGGCGACGCAACAAGGTGTATTCTATCCCACGGTCTGATCAGTAACGAGGGGAAACGATTCATTTTGTAAAATGGTTGAAGTCCGCTACAAAACTTCCTGTGCAACTGACATTCCACTCGTTCGGCCTGAAGCTCGCGCATCGCTGGACGATTTCAAGCGGGCTGGGGCCGGGCGGCAGCGGCGGCACCGATCTCTTTCCGGTTGTGTTTGTCGAACTGACGGACAGCCGCGGAGTCCGCGGCCTCGGTGAGGCCGCGCCTTCGACGCGCTACGAGCGCGGCGTCGAGGGCACACTCGAATTCTTGCGGCGTGTCGGTCCGAAAAAACTTTCGTTCGAGAACCCCCAGGCCAGCATGGAGGACCTCGAGGGCCCCGAAGGGAGACAATTCGCCGCAAAGGGCGCGTTGAACATCGCTCTTCTGGACGGCGCAGCGCGGCTGGCCGGTCGGCCGATATACGATCATCTTGGCCTCGGCTTCAAGGAAGGGAAGCACGTTACTTCGTTCAGCATCGGCATCGACAGCCCGGAGGCGATTCGGCACAAGGTTCGCGAAGCCGAGTGCTATCCTGTGCTGAAGCTCAAAGTGGGAAGCCCGCGGGACAAGGAAAACCTGGCGGCCTTGCGCGAGGTGGCGCCGAAGAAGGCGATTCGAGTCGATGCCAATGAAGCCTGGAAAACCAAAGAGGACGCGCTGAAAAACCTGGAATGGCTCGCCTCGGACGGCTTGATTCAGTTTGTGGAACAACCGATGCCCGCGACAACGGATGCCAAGGACTTGGCCTGGTTGAAGGCGCGCACGCCGCTGCCCATCATGGCGGATGAATCGTACCTTTCCACGGCGGATCTGCCTCGGTGCGCCGAAGGTTATCACGCGGTCAATGTGAAACTGATGAAGACCTGCGGGATCAGCGGCGCAGTTGAGGCGTTGAAAGCCGCGCGAGCCGCCGGGTTGAAGACCATGATCGGTTGCATGATCGAATCGAGCGTCCTGATCACCGCCGCGGCGCATCTCGCGGAACTGACGGATTATCTCGATATCGACGGAAATCTCCTCATAACAAACGACCCGTTCCTGGGAGCCACGGCGGAGAATGGAATCATTTCCTTCGCCAATGCGCCGGAAGCCCTCGGCTTGCGAGTGCGGCCCCGGAGCGGGAGCTTGCCATGAACCGTAGGTAGGTAGCACAGGCAACTTGCCTGTGCCGTCCGGCTACCAGCCGGACGGAACGGTCGCGGATCAGTCCCGGACAGATCGCCAGGAATTTACCCGCGACCTTTCACGCGGCAGGTTGCCGCGCGAGGCGGGCTGGTAGCCCGCTCCACCCAGCCGGCTCGCCGGGACGGACTCGCCCTACCAGGTTTCATTCAGTTTTGAGACAGGCCTGCGCGAATATGAATGCGGTGCAAAGTTTCGTGGCCTCGATCCTGCCCCGGAAATGGGCGGCGAGCCTGGAGGCTGAGTCGCGACTCTGGATGATGCAATGCCCCTGCGGCTTCGACCGGTCCGTCTGGGATTTGGGAGGAATTCGTTGGAAGGCCGCGGGCCGGCAAAAGCGTTTCCGATCCTGCCCGAAGTGCGGCCACAACACGTGGCACACCGTGTACCGCAGAAATGCCGGATGAAGATCTTTCCCGCCAAAATGACGGACGAACAAGCGATCAAACAGTTGCTGGCCGACTGCGACCTGCCGCTGGGCGACCTGACCTCCGACCACTTGCGCCACTTCTTCGTTTCCCGGGACGGCGAACGGTTGATCGGGGCCGCCGGTTTGGAGCTTTGCCACGAAGCCGCCTTGTTGCGTTCGGTCGCGGTGGCCGGCGAGTTTCGAAGCCAGGGTCTGGGCCGCCAATTGGTCGCGCGCGCCGAGGAACATGCGCGAAGCCACGGCGTAAATTCGCTCTGGCTGCTGACGACCGGCGTGGAACACTTCTTCACTCGCCTGGGTTACGAAGTCACGGACCGCGCCTTGGCCCCTAAAGCAATTCAAATCACAACCGAATTCACGAGCCTTTGCCCGTCGAGTTCGGTCTGTATGGTGAAGCGCCGCATATGAGCCCCTACCAAATCTCGACGGACCTCGCACGGATGAACCTCGATTTGATCCACGGTTTCCTTCGCTCGTCCTATTGGGCGAAAGATATCCAGCGCGACGTGGTGGAGAAATCCCTTCGACATTCGCTCTGCTTCGGGGCTTTTTGCAGCGACCGCCAAATCGGCTTCGCCCGCGTGATCACGGACCGCGCCACGTTTGCGTATCTCGCGGACGTTTTCGTGATTCCCGAACACCGCCGACGCGGCGTCGCGCAGATGCTCGTGAAGGCGATTCTTGACCACCCAGATCTGCAAGGATTGCGCAGGTTTCTGCTGGCGACCGACGACGCACACGGCCTCTATGCCCGGTTTGGATTTCAACCGCTCGCCCATCCCGAACACTACATGACCATTCATCATCCGCATCTCTACGGCGGCGGTCAGACAGCCCGCTCTCCTCTCGCGGCGGGTTGAGAGAGGGAACTTCGCCCCGCCCGCTAAAGAATTGATTTCCGGCTTGGCGTACCTAAGCTGGCTGTAATTCCTATGAAAACCACTAATCAATTCGATCTTTCTCGCCGCAACTTTCTGCAAACTTGTCTGGGGATGAGCGCCTCATTGGGCACACTCGCCAGTCTTTGCCGTGTGCCGCTTGGGGCTGTCGAACCGTTCAAGCGCTCAGGCCCGCCGCGATTTCTCCTCAGTCTGGCCGCCTACTCCTTCCGTGATTCCTTCGTCGAAGGGAACAAGCAGCCGCCGGCGGACCCAGCCAAACGGATCGACATGTTCCAGTTCGTGGACTATTGCGCGGACCACGGCTGCCATGGCGCGGAGGTGACGAGCTATTATTTTCCGAAGGACGCCACGACGGAGTATCTTTTGAAACTGCGGCGGCATGCCTTCGTGCGCGGCATGGAGATCAGCGGCACCGCCGTCGGAAATACCTTCACCGATCCCAAAGGCGAAAAGCGCGACGCCGAGATTGCTTCCGTCAAGAAATGGATCGACCGCGCGCAAATTCTGGGCGCGCCTCACATCCGGGTGTTTGCCGGCAACGCCTCGCGCGCGGGCAAAGACGAGGCGAAGAAACTGTGCATTGAGGCGCTCGAAGAATGCGGCGATTACGCGGCCCAGAAGGGCATCTTCCTAGGCATCGAAAACCACGGCGGCATCGTCGCCGAACCGGACGACCTGCTGGACATCATCCGAACGGTGAAAAATCCATGGATCGGCGTGAACCTGGACACCGGGAATTTTCATACGGCTGATCCCTACGGCGCTATTGCCAGGTGCGCTCCTTATGCCGTCAATGTGCAGTTCAAAGTGGAAGTGCGTCCGGCTGGCCAGTCGAGGCAGGAAGCGGATCTGGCCCGGATCATGAAGATTCTCCGGGACGCGAACTACCAGGGTTACCTCGCGCTCGAATACGAGTCGTCCGATCCATGGAACGAGGTCCCCAAGTGGCTCAAGCGGATGAAGGGAATGATCTGATCACCTCCCAAAAGTAATGAGTTGTACGTAACCGCTGGCGTGTGATAAACTTTTTTATTCCCTGAAACTGACGGTGAAATGGCAGAAGCGAAAGGCAACGATCTGTGAACGACAACCAAGCGACGTCTTGATGATGTCTGGCAGGGCCAAACGAATTGAAGCGCAGGAATGCCGAGGCGTTCCACCGAAGTGGTGTGCCCACGCGGGCTCCGGAGGCGGTGTGCCTCTAAACAGCCGCCGTGAAACCGCGGGTTGGTATCTCGACGAGATAGGAAGAGGTGTTTGTTCTTTATTGAAATGGCATGGGCCGGGACTGAAACGAGTCCCGGCCCTTTCAATTTCCGCGGTTGTGATTTAACAGCAGAATGCCTCGCCGCCAATTGAGGAAGTCCGGGTGCAATTCCCAGCAACCGCACCAATGATTCACCGGTCGCGCGCCCGCTTGCGCGACGGAGTCTCCGAAACTCCGCTTGCTTGAAGCAGCACCGAGGCGGCCTGCCAATTCAATTTCATGGGGCCGTGGCTGAAAAGTGAAGCGCCTGGCTCGCAAGCAGTGTTAAGCGGGAGCGTTACCCGCCGGACTCCATATTTCACTGCGGGGAACTCGACTAAAGTACAGAGCGAAGTCTCATAAACTTCGTCAACCCAGGTCCGTTTTTTCAGCAGAGGAAAGGACGAGCCGGCCCGGTGAAACATGCCAAATCTTTTAACGAATCTGGCGCGCCCGCCGCGATTCGAACGCGGGACCCTCTGCTTAGAAGGCAGATGCTCTATCCAACTGAGCTACGGGCGCACTATGCTTTCTAATAACAACTTACAGATTAACCGATGAAGGCGAATTTGACATTTCTATACTTGTCTTCTTTAGAGAGACATTAAACACACAAACGGCCAAGAACCGAGGCCCTTTGGCAGAAGACCAAGTTCGGAAATCTCGTTCGCAACAGTTCATCCGGGACATATTTTGCTCGCTTCCGGCTTAACGGCAAGCTGATTTGGCGAGGCCTCGAAACTGACGTTCTTACGACCGCTGCTCAGCGGTTACCGGACAAGATCAGGGAAGTCAAAGAGGAGCAGGAGTTGCTGACCTCAGGCAGCGATCCGCGAATCACATTCGAGACGGCCGCGAAAATCTATGGCCACTTGCGCGACCAGCATTCGAGTGAAATGGCCCAAAAGGTGACGTTCAAGAGAAGTGCAGAACACGAAGTCAAAGCCGCATAATCGAACCCACGCCTAATCGACTCCAGATCGTCACTCGTCGCTGTTTGCCTGTTCAATGCTTTCGATGAAACTCTGCGACTTCTGCGCGAGAGCTTGGTAGCGCCGCGGGCGTTCCTTCAACCACTCGACCGAAAGTGGTTGGCGAAGGCACGTTGCGGAGCAACCGGCGGCCTTCTCTCCAAGTCCCAACTTCGTGGAACGTGTAGTCGCTGCTCGTGGACTTCACGAACCACGTTCCGTCCGGACTGAAGGCAGAGCGCAGTCTGCGGGCGAGGTCCTGCGGCGGCAATTCCAAGACCAGCCGCATCTCTTGCCAATCCCACACGCCCTTTCCGACCGCGACGAACCGGCCGTCCCGGCTGAGCGTCGAGTACATGAATCCCGGCCCGGGCAAGCTGGCCAGGGTCCGCCCCGCTGGCCGCTCAGTCGAGCAGATCGCGCCTGGGCCAGGTAGGCGCTCCAGATCTGATCTTGAGCGGATTGGGAGGCTCGTCGGGCTTCGTCCGCGTTCCAGTTGGCGCGGAGCGCAGCGTAAAGAGCGAGAACCGCGAGGACGATGACGATCAAAAGAATCAACGAGCCGACGGTCGTGGTGCGGAACAACTCGCGTCGAATGACTTCACGTTGTTGTTGCAGATCCGAACCGCCAGGAAGGGGCGCGCCGACCAAGCAGCGATTTTAGCGCCAGCTTTCTGGAACGCCAGTGCGCAAGTGACGCAGAGCAATGGGAGCCCCTCAGTAAGGGGATACGGCCAATGAAATAATCTTCTTTCCTCCAGCGGGCTTATCGCGTTTATTCCCCCCCGCAAAACGTTCGACGCAGCTTGTCACGAGATTATGAAAGTGGTTTTAGCCTATTCGGGCGGCCTGGATACTTCGGTGATCCTCTCCTGGATCCAGGAGAAATATGACGCCGAGATTATCGCTTTTTGCGCCAACATCGGCCAGGGCGAGGAGCTCAAAGGATTGGACAAAAAAGCGGCGAAAACCGGCGCTGCCAAAATCTATATCGAGGATCTCCAGGAGGAATTCGCGTGCGATTTCATTTTTCCGATGATCCGGGCCGGCGCGGTGTACGAGAACCAGTATTTCCTCGGCACGAGCATCGCGCGCCCGCTCATCGCCAAGCGCATGGTGGAAATTGCCCGCGCGGAGAAAGCGGAGTGTATCGCCCACGGCGCCACCGGCAAGGGCAACGACCAGGTTCGATTCGAGCTTACCGCCGCTTCTCTGGCGCCGGAACTCAAAGTCATCGCGCCGTGGCGCGACGCCACGTTCCGCGAACAGTTTCCGGGCCGGGCCGAAATGATCCGGTATTGCGAAGAGAAAAAAATCCCCGTCCAGGCGACGGCCAAGAAGCCGTATTCGATGGATCGGAACCTTCTCCATATTTCCTACGAGGCCGGCATCCTCGAAGACCCCTGGCTGGACGCCTCGACGCCGGAGCACAAGGAAATGTACCGGCTGAGTGTTTCCCCCGAAGACGCGCCGGACAAAGCCGAGCACGTCACGCTGGATTTCGAGCGCGGGAATTGCGTGGCCGTGAATGGCAAGCCGCTCGATCCGCTCGGCGTGATGAAGACGCTGAATCGGTTGGGCGGCAAGCACGGCATCGGACGCGTCGATCTGGTGGAAAACCGTTACGTGGGGATGAAGTCGCGGGGGGTTTACGAGACGCCCGGCGGCGCGATTCTTCACTTCGCGCACCGGCAGATGGAGAGCCTGACCATGGACCGCGAGGTGATGCATTTGCGGGATTCGCTGATTCCGAAGTATTCGGAGCTGGTTTATTACGGGTACTGGTTCTCGCCCGAACGTCTGGCGCTGCAGGCGCTGGTCAACGACAGCCAGAAGAACGTCACGGGCACAGTGCGGCTCAAGCTTTACAAGGGAAACCTCATTACCGCCGGGCGTAAATCGCCGGTGAGCCTTTACAATCCCAATATTGCCACGATGGAGGCGGACCCGACCAAGTCCTACAACCAGGACGACGCGACCGGGTTCATCCGCTTGAATGCGCTCCGATTGAAGGTGGCGGCCAAGCTGCAGGGGGCGAAAGAGGGCGAAGGCCGTTGACGCCGCGGAGGACGCTCCCAACGGTAGGGCGGAGCTGCCGCTCCGTATCTGTTGGCGTTGTCAGGGACGGATTCCACTCCGTCCCTGACTGATCCTTGAGGCGTCGCTTGAAGGGAGAGACGGACATGGAAAAACCAGGAGCCTCCGTTGGCCCATCGTCTCTTCCTGGACGGCGGTCTGCCTCAAGGCTCGATTGGGGACGGAGTGGAATCCGTCCCTGCCAACGCCAAACACTTACGCCGCTCCGCCTCGGCGTGTCAAAGGCCTGGGTCCTGACGAAGAAGATCGGCAGACCGGCAGGTCTGCCCTACCGATCTTGGCGCCAAAATAGGACTGGCACGGTGCCGCTGAATCGATAGGATGTGTGCAAGTTAGCCCCCCATTTATGAGCAGCGCGACCCGAATGGATCTCACGAGCCTTTTTCGCAGCCCGGAGTTCTATGTGCCGTTCCGGGCGGGCCAGGTCGTTTTCAAGGAGAACGATCCGGGGGACGCGATGTATGTGGTCATCGAAGGCGAGGTTGAACTCACCATCCGGGGCAATCCGATTCGAGCCTTTGGCCGGGGCGAAGTCGTTGGCGAAATGGCGCTCATTTCGGACAAACCGCGCGTGGGGACCGTGACGGCGCGCACGGATTGCAAGCTCGCTCCGATCAACAAAAAGCGTTTCCTGCTGCTCGTTCAGCAATCCCCGCAGTTCTCCCTGCACATGTTGGAGACCATGGCCGAGCGCATCCGATGGATGGATTCATTGATAACTCCGAATACTTCGGGACAGTGAAGCCGCCAGGTCGTGCCCCTAAGTGGTCCATTTCATAAATACGCTCACGTTCGCGGCAAGGGATTTTTCGGCCAGACGAGGCGCGAGCGACGAGCATATCCCGAAGTGGATCTGTAAGGAGCAAGCAACGAAGTCTGGCGAAAAAGAACTGCCGCCCTTCGGGTTGCGCCG
>VHCZ01000157.1 GCA_016871535.1 Verrucomicrobiota bacterium | reverse complement strand
GAAACTTCCCAAACCCGGTAGGGCGGCGTTGCCGCGCAGCCGGTTGCCACACGGTTTTGCGGCACGTCCCAGGAATCTGGTAGGGCGAGCCTGTCCCCAGCGAGCCGAGTCGGACGTGTTCCAAGCCCGTCGAGCGGCTCGCCGGGACGGACTCGCCCCACCTTGCTTGCGCCGTTGGATTGAGGCTCGCCCAGGGAATGTATCTTGCTATCGTTGGCTCTCGTCATGCGGTTTATTCTGAACTGTGGGTTCATCTTTCAACTGAGCTTCGTCGCTGTTGCTGGGCAGGAATTGCCCGGTTCGTCCGCAGTCCGCTTTGAGTTCCGCGAAGCACTGGGTGTCGCGTACCGGGTTGAGAAGCCATCCGGCACGGGGTTGAATCGGAAGAGTCTCTCTCCGAAGATGGATTGGCTCAAAGCCTGGCCCGATCACAGATCGTCCTCCGCCGATTACATCAAACTGGGCAAACGAATCGTGCTTCAACTCAAGCAGCCGGACGATCTCACGCAGATTACGCAAGATCGGCCAATGCAGCTTGCTCGCCGTTTGACGGAGACTCTGTTCATCCTCGAATCGCCCGATGCCTGGACCGGTTTGCACGAAGCCCAGGCGCTGAGCCAGGACGCGCGTGTTGCGGCGGCCTATCCCGTGGCGATGCGTCCGAAAAAATTCTCCGGCAAGTACGCTCCGCAACCGAACGATCGCTATTTTTTTCAACCCGACCGGCCCAACACCGAATGGCAACCTTATCTGGAGAACCGCGACACCAATGGATCGCCCCTGGGCATTGATCTGAACGTGCGCGCAGCCTGGCCCTACAGCCGGGGCCAGGGCGTGATCATTGCTCTCGCGGACGACGGCGTGGACTTCGAGCATCCCGATCTGGCTCCTCAAAGCCAGGCGCGGCTGCACTATGATTTCTACCACCAACGCACCAACGGCTTGCCCGCCGGTCCCATCTCGAATCACGGCACAGCGGTGGCCGGACTGGCCGCGGCGAAAGGCGGCAACAAGATTGGCATCTCCGGCGTCGCTCCCGAGGCCAGCCTGGCAAGCTGGGTTCTGTTCAGCGATCAAGACCGTTTGGAGATCAGCGACGAAGCGTTGATGGACATGTTTCAATATCAATCCAACGTCGTCAGCGTTCAGAATCATAGCTGGGGCAAGGATGGCAAAGAGCAGCTTCGCGCGAGCGCCCTGGAGAACCTGGCGATTTCCAACGCGGTCACTTTCGGACGTCAGGGCCGCGGCGTGGTCATGGTGCGCGCCGGCGGCAACGGACGCACGCGAAGCCACGACGCGAATGACGACGGCTACCTCGCTGACCCGCGCGCCATCGCCGTCGCTGCGGTGCGGTTGGATGGGCGCGTCACCCGCTACAGCGCGCCGGGCGCGAATTTGCTGGTCGCGGCGCCCAGCGGGGACGTCGATGAAGAATCGACGGCGTGCAGCAGAAGTTCGCCGAACCTGCTGACAACGGATCGCGTTGGCGTGTTCGGGTTCAACGGAAATTCCTACACGAATGATCTGGCCAACTACGCTTTCGATTCAACCGGCTTCAGCGGCACGTCGGCGGCGGCTCCGCAAATCGCCGGGCTGGCCGCGCTCATTTTGGGCGCGAACAACAAACTGACTTATCGCGACGTCCAACAAATCCTGATTCACGCGGCGCGTCACGTGGACCTGGCGGATCCGGGTGTCCGCACCAATCGCGCGGGCTTCCGCGTCAGCCATAACCTCGGCTTCGGGGTTCCCGACGCCGGCCTCGCCGTACGGCTGGCCCGCACCTGGCCGAATCGACCGCCTCTGGCGCGCGCGACCTACACGTCGAACATGTCCGTGGTGATCCCGGATCAGGGATTGCGAGTCCTGGTCGCCGGCAGTTCAGTTCCGGCGAATCTCCAATCCATCGTCGCGCTGCCGGCGCTGGGACTTTTTCCGGATTCGCCGACGCCAGTGACGCCTCTGGTGGAGCTTGGAACGACCTCCGCGGGAATTAAAGCGGACGTGAAAGGCCGTGCGGCTCTCATTCAGCGAGGGGAGAATTATTTCTGCGAGAAACTGTCGCTGGCCGCCGCCGCCGGCGCATCCTTCGCCATCGTCTATAACAACCGCGACGCGACGGCGCGGTTGATCATGGGAGCGACGGAATTCTCCCGGATCCCCGGCGTATTCATCAGCCAGGCGGATGGAGAAGCCTTGCGCGACTTTCTGGCGACCAATTCAACCGCTCAAGCGCAGCTCGCGTTTCAGTCCGTCAGTTTTTCCTTCACGGTGAAGGAATCAATTCTCTGCGAGCACGTGGGCGTGCGCATCGACACGGATCACACCACGCGCGGCGATCTGCGGATCACGCTGCAAGCGCCCGGCGGCGGGCGAAGCGTCCTGCAAAGATGGAGCAGCGATGATTCACCCGGCCCGCGCGACTGGACCTATTACTCCGTGCACCACTTCTACGAAAGCAGCGCCGGCACGTGGACGATCTCCGTGGGCGATCTCGATGCGCGCGGCCTGGGCACCGTCAAGAGCGTGAGCTTGATCATTTCCGGCGTGCCGATCGCGGACAACGACGGCGACGCCCTGGATGACGCGTGGGAAATGCGGCGCCTGCAAACGCTCGCGCAGGGTCCGCTGGACGATCCCGACCAAGACGGTTACGCCAACGCGCGCGAGCAAATCATGGGCACGAACCCGCAGGTGTCAGACACTCCGTTCGAACTGGATCTTTCGCGCTGGAGCAGCCAGGTGCTGCGACTGAGCTGGCCCAGCGCGAGCAATCGGAGTTACGAGGTCAAAGTCGGCGTGGACGCGGCGCGGCTGCTGACTTTGGTCACGAATGTGCCGGGACGTTTTCCCGAAACGGAATGGTTTACGCCGGCCACGAATCCAATCCTCCAATTCTTCCGGGTGGAAACAGCGCCGTTAGAACCCGCCGTAAGGTAGCCAGCGTTGGCACAATCGCGCTCAGTGCATCCACAAGTTTATCAGTGATTCTGTCCTCGTAGCGCAGAGTTGCACTCTGCCGTATCGCAGAATTGCTTTCTGCGAACCGCCGACAAGTCCAGGGGCCTGGGAGCTTGCCGACGCCTTGCCGATTATAAATCGGCGATACAGCAGATTGGCAATCTGCGCTACGGCCACGGCCAACTTGTGGATGCGCCGGATTGCGCCTAAAACCAGAACCGCACGTTGCGGTCGTCGGTGTTGTAGCGTTCCTTCATCTCGATGAGCTTGCGCCAGGCGACGTGGCCGTCCAGAAAGAGGATATTGCCGCCGGCCGCGCGTTTGCTGACAAGATGCGGATTCCGATGTTTCCCGCTCGGATGAATGCCGCTGGGAATGTTCATGAAGTCCGGCGGGCTGCCCACGCACAAGACCGCGTCGGCGATTAACTCGCTTTCGACGACATTGGTGGAAGTGCTGACTTTGGTCCGGAATTCCTTGCCCCCGGCGTGGATCCGGGTGTCCATCGAGGAGGCGTTGAGGCGCTTTCCCAACCAGGAGTAGCCAATGATCCTTTTGGTGGCCGTGACGTTGGCGGCATTGCCGCCATACCACCACAGGTCTTTGGAATCCACCGAGGGCATGAAGCCTGGACAGTAAAAAGTCTCCCGCCCCGCGCCCGAGGAAATCAACGCTTCCACGGTCAAACGATGCACGTCCCACAACCAGGCGCCTTCCGGGGGATGTTGGGGAATGTTGTCGTTGTTGTCGTCGGCATACATTTGCACCGCCAGTCCGACCTGCCGGAGGTTGTTGCTGCATTTGGAGCGCCGGGCGCGTTCCTTGGCTGCCGCCAAAGCCGGCAACAACATCGCCGCCAAAATGGCGATGATCGCGATCACGACCAGCAATTCAATCAGCGTAAAAGCGGGCCGCAACCGCGCCGCAAAAGGCCGGGAGGGAATCGGAATGGATTTACGAGGCAGGTGCATAGGGGTCGAGTTTCGATGAGCGGGAGTGTAAGTTGGATTCAGTTCCAGTTCGAGAGAAAAACTGTTCCCGATTCCCGATATCCAAAACCGTGAACTTGCCTGTCCACACCAGAGCCAGGTTTGAAAAGCCCCGCGCCTCTGCCGTCCGCCCAGGTTTCACGCTTCCCATGAACCCGTCTCCCGGACCGTGGCCTTTAGGCCGCTTCGACGCTCGACTGCGGAGAGTGCGCGGAAGCAGCCTAAAGGCGCCTAAAGGCTGCGGTCCGCCCGGTCTCAGGTTCATGGGCGATCATGGTTCTAAAACCAAGGAAGCTTCCCATAACGCGCTCATAAAAGGTTGCTCCCGACTCTCCGGAATCTATGAAGGAACGCGCATGTCGCGAATCCCTCTTTCTCGCGCGAAAATTTCTCGGCTCCGATTTCTACGTGACCAATTACGGATCGAACACCTGGTGGCTGAATCGCAAGGACGGCACCTTTGCCAATCACACCGAGGCCAGCGGCGTGGAGGAGTCTTGGTTGTGGAGCAGCAGCGCGGCGTTTCTGGATTTCGACCGCGACGGCTGGCTCGATTTGTTTGAAGCAAATGGATTTTGATTCTGTCTGGATCGTCCTGCCGGACGGAACCCGACACTCGGCCGGCCCGCAAGCCCGGCGCGGCGAATACAACGAGTTGAAGTATTGACGGCGCCGCCACGTGGGCGCCGAAGTCTTCTCCCTCTCTTCCCGAAGGGAGGAGAGGGTTGAGGTGAGGAGGCGCGTTGGATCACTCCTCATGTTTCCAAGAAACCGCTCTCTCCAACTCTCCCCGCTCGTTCCTCGCCGGGAGAGGGGAAGACGATCGGAGTCGCTGACCGACACTTTCAATCGCACTCGATCTCCAGCGAACGTGCCCTGGCGCAGTGGAAGGCCCTCTGTTGCCAACCCCTGAAGTTCGCGCAGCGTTTTCACAAACGATTTCTGGATGAGCAACCGCACCTGGCCCAGTTGATGGCGGACTGTCCGGTGGCGGGCGATCCCAGCGCGCAGCGTTCAGGGCGTGCTCCCATGGTGAATCAGGCGATTGAAGAACACGTGACCGAGGTGACAGACCTGGCCGCACAGCTGGCGGAGGTCATTCGGCGAGAAGCAGGCCATCCACTACGACAGCTTTCGCAGGTGGAGGTCGAGCGGCACTTCGAGCCCGTGATGAAGGCCATTGAGAGTCTGCCGAAGCCAACGGGACCTGCGGCGGTTCCAAGCATTCAACCGCTCCTGGCCGGTGCTCGGTAGGATGACTTGCTGCGCGGAGTCTGCGTCGCTTACTGTGCAGACCGTGGGATTGACGACAGATCGACCGGAGAACCGTAGCGCAGATTTTCAATCTGCGGTATCGCCGATTTCCAATCGGCAGGGCGCCGGCAAGTCCCAGCGTGCTCGGACTTGGAGACGCCCCGCAGAACACAATTCTGCGATACGGCAGAGTGCAACTCTGCGCTACGAGCTTTGACGTCCATCCCGCGGACCAAGCAGTACTTCAGCAGCGCGCAACAGCAGGCGCTGGATTGGATCTTGGTCCCCGCGTTGTTTCGGCTGACGGTTGACTGGAGGAGTTCTGTCGAGCGGCGGCCCTGAACGCGCTCGGCTGTCTGGTGGCGTGGGAGGAACGCTCGCGCTCCGAATTGGTCGTGTATTTGCGCGAACTCCTTTCTGGGCGACACAAAGCCGAGGCCAGCCATTACACCTGGTCCTCGATCGTGAATCTGGCGTGCGGTTTGGAGGCGTGGGAACTGCGGCCGCAGATGGACGCGGTGTTTGCCCGCGGTTTGTTGGACGAATTTGATGTGGATGCCAGTCACGTCGCCGACGCTCACGCCGGAAAGTTCGGTTCGCTCTGGGATGATTTCGTCGAGATGCACGCGCCGATCCGCGATGTGGCGGAAGCCACGGACTTCCTGGACAAACCATTCGAAGAGGACGAAGAGGATTCGGAACCGATGCCCGAGAAGCCGCCGGCTCCCATCCCATCCGCAACGGGGAGCCTTACGACTGGTGCCATCACCGAGCCAGAGCCTCGGCCATTCACCGCGCCGCCCAAGGTTGGCCGCAACGAGCCTTGCCCATGCGGCAGCGGCAAGAAATACAAGAAGTGCTGCGGACGGTGAACGGCGGACTTGGAGCCAGCCGTTCTGACTGTCTTCAGACCGCGACGAGAACCGCGCAAATCCTCGAAGCTCCATCGGAAGCGATAGGAACCGCGTCGGAAGCGTGACGCAGATTCTAAGCGCTGCGATTTGTGATTCTCGTGGAGCAAATGGAGCAAACCTTTTCCTCGCGGCGTTTCAAGTTGTTTGGTAGAAGAGCAACCCACAGCCGTCATGAGCGCGCAGCCCAATCGCGAAGAGTGCATTTTCCACGGTGCGCTCCAATTGCCGAGTGACCGGGCGCGAGCGGCCTATCTCCACGAAGCCTGTTGCGGAGACGTTGAACTTCGCCAGCGGGTTGAGGCGCTTCTCCAAGAGCATCACGAGGCCAGATCCGGACCGCGGGCGACCCCGCCCGCAGCAACCCCGAAGCCTTCCAGCGCGCCGGAAAGTCCCGACGCCCCGACTGTGATCTCACCCGCTGCGGACGAGGCCGTCCGCGCTCCTTCCGAAAAGCCCGGCGATCGCATCGGCCCGTACAAACTTCTTGAAAAACTCGGCGAAGGCGGCATGGGCGTGGTCTATCTGGCCGAGCAAGAGCAACCGGTCTGGCGCCAGGTGGCGTTGAAGATCATCAAGCTCGGCATGGACACGCGGAGTGTCATCGCCCGGTTCGAGGCCGAACGCCAGGCGCTCGCGCTCATGGACCATCCGAACATCGCCAAGGTGTTCGACGCCGGCGCGACCGAGAGCCCTCACCCGGTCTCCGACCACCTGCCTGCCGCGACTGCGGCGCAGGCAGGCCCTCTCCCATCCGGGGTTGGGGGTGAGGGTGCACCGCGTTGATCCGCCGGTCGGCCCTACTTCGTGATGGAGTTAGTTCGCGGGGTGCCCATCACCGAATATTGCGACAAGAATCATCTCAACGCTCGGCAGCGCCTCGAACTCTTCCTCCCCGTTTGTCAGGCCATTGAGCACGCGCACCAGAAAGGCATCATCCATCGCGATCTGAAACCTTCCAATGTGCTGATCACGCTGCGGGACGCCCAACCAGTGCCGATGGTGATCGACTTCGGCATCGCCAAGGCCACGCACCAAAAGCTCACCGAGAAAACGCTGTTCACCAACCTCGGCCAGATGATTGGCACGCCGGCTTACATGAGCCCCGAACAAGCCGAGATGAGCAAACTCGATGTCGATACCCGGAGCGACATTTACTCGTTGGGTGTGCTGCTTTACGAGTTGTTGACTGGCACAACGCCATTCCTGGAGAAACGTTTGTGCAGCGCGGGTTTCGCCGAGATTCAGCGGATCATCGCGCAGGAGGAACCGGAACGGCCCTCCACGCGACTCACCACGATGGACAACGAGCAGCGCACGACCATCGCGCGCAACCGCGGCATGGAAGTCACTGCGCTTGGCCGCTTGCTGCGCGGCGATCTCGACTGGATCGCGATGAGGTGTTTGGAGAAGGACCGCACGCGCCGGTACGAAACGGCGAATGGTCTGGAGATGGACATCCACCGGCACTTGAACAACGAACCGATCTTCGCACGTCCGCCGAGCGCTACATATCGCTTCCGCAACATGGTGCGACGAAACAAGGTTGCCTTCGCGGGCGCAGCGGCGGTGGCGGCGGCTTTGCTGATCGGAGCGGTCGGAATGTCCGGTCTCTATTTTCGCTCCGAGCGTTTGCGCAGAGACGCGCAGCGGAATCTTTACGTAGCCAACATGAACCTGGCGCAGCAAGCGTGGGAACAGAACAATGTTGGGCGCGTGCGGCAATTGTTGCAGGAGACAGAGACGTATCCGGACCGGGGGTTTGAATGGTACTGCTGGCAACGCCAGGCGCACCTTGAATTGAAGACGCTTCGCGGACACCGTGGGCCAGTCCTTCGCATTGCCTTTTCCGCGGATGGTCAGCGGATTGTTACTGGCAGTGACGATCAGACGGCCAGGGTGTGGGAGGCATCCAGCGGCAAGGAACAGCTCACGCTCAAAGGGCACAGCGCTGAGATTGTTTCTGTGGCCTTCTCCCTGGACGGCCAAGTTGTGGGAGACTGTCAGCGGGAGGGAACTGCTCACACTCAAAGGGCACAGCGCTCCGATCATTTCTGTGGCCATTGCCTCGGACAATCAACGAATTGTCACAGGGGACTTCGGTCAGTTGGTCAAGGTGTGGCAGGCTGCTTCGCCAGAACAAGTGGCGGCGTGGCAGAAAGAAGAACGGGCCGCCGCACGACCCTGAAACTCGAATCCGAAATCCGACCCGAATACCCGCCAAGATCTCCGGTTGCCAGGTGACACCCCCGAACCGGGCTACGATTTGTTCTGCTGTCTCCCAGAACTTCGGCTGATCGATGGGAGTGCCGTCATTGTACCGCGTGGGTAAGATGATTTCGTAGCGTCTGAACGACATCGTCGTGGTGAAGACTCTCCAGGAGCGTGAATGAGACGCGCTCGGCGGTCAGCCATTCGAGAGCCGGGGAAGGAACAATGAGAACCTGGTCACGCAACACGGTCACTCGCCCGCGTTGCATCAGCCCGTGCAGCGCCTTCGCGCAATCGTCGCGGGATTCGATTCTGATCTTTGCGAAAGTCATGACTGAATGGAGTTAGTCGCCGACGTTGCCGCGATCAATTTGCGATTTCGACATTGTCGTTAAGGGGGGCCTGCGAGCCCAGGTTATCAGCGCGTCCGACGACCTCATCACGAGGACCAGGACTTGAAGGCCGCTTTCGAGTTTCGTCAGTCATGCATCTTTTGCGTTGCCGGAAGAGCATCGACGAGGCTTGGTGCGCTGCCTTTCTACTCCTTCTCCAGCACCCACCGCGGAATGCGGCCCGGCGTCCACGGCGCGCCGGCGGATTCGAGTTTGGACTCGAAGGCGGGCAAGTCCTTTTCAGCGAGCGCGCGCAAACCGTTGAGCGTTTTCTCGAAAACTTCGCCGGCGTAACGGTAGGCATCGCGGTGCGTTTGGGTGGGCGCGGACGTGACGCGCCATTGCGTGCCGACGATGCTTTGCACGCGGTCCAAAATGGATGGCGGCAAAGGTCCCTCACGTTTGGCCAGGGATTGATCGCCGCGCAAATGAATTTGCAGCGCGCGCAAGCGATCTTCCAGCGCCCGGAGCTCGAGCAGGAGGTCGGGACTGGCGCCGGGTGTTTGCGGGATGGCCTGCCGCAAGTGGTCAAGGCGGGTTTGGATTTCAGCGGCGGCCCTCACCGTGCCTTCGACTGCTCGCTGAAGTCGCGCCACTTTTTGACTGAAGGCCAACGCAGCAGATTTGTCCTTGGCGGCGAAGGTCGCCAGCTCCAGCGGAACGACGTGGAACGGGACTGGCGTGGACAGGTCCGTGGTCTTGCCATCCACTTCCTTGGCCAAAGTGACCGTGTATTTGCCGGGCAACGCAAGAGGACCGGAGACTCTGGGATTCTCGTAGGAAGCTTCCTCGTCCGGGTTCCTGGGCCGGAGGTTCACAGGTTCGGCGCTGGGAAATCGCAAATTCCATGCGGCGCGGTGAATTCCTTTCTCGCGCGACGCCGCCACGCGATTGACCACCTGGCCATCCTCGTCCTTGATCACGAGCCAGACGGTCGGCGTCTTTTCTTCGTCCTCGGCGCGGAGTTCGTCGAGCGTGGGATGGGCATAAGGCCTTTTAGCTTCAGCCGCCTTTTTTTCAGCTTCTTTGCGGGCTTCCTTCCGGGTCTGAACTTTTTCCCGGAGATAGTAAGTGAACACGGCACCGAACGGGGGGTTGGGTGCGGCGTAATAGGTCGAGCCGTGGGAACCGCGTCCGGTTGGTCCTCCCAGACGGCTTCGCTCCATGTAGCGCAGCGCGTCCTTTACCGGGAAGACATGCGCGTCGCGCTTCAGCAGATCCGGCGTCGCAAGCCGGAGCGGGCTGTAATCGTCGAGGATGTAAATGCCGCGTCCGAACGTTCCCAGGATCAAATCATTTTCCCGCCGTTGAATTTCAATGTCGCGAACCGGGATGGTCGGGAGCGTCGTGAATTTCGTCCAGCGGTTCCCGCCGTCGATCGTGAAGTAAGCCCCGAACTCCGTGCCGGCGAAAAGCAAATCGGGCTTCGCGTGGTCCTGCTGGACGGAAAGCACAACATCACGCGCCGGAAGGTTCCCGAAGATTGACTTCCAGTTTTGGCCCCGATTGGTGCTGATCAGGAGGTAAGGCTTGAAGTCGCCGTTCTTGTGATTGTCGAACGCAGCGAAGACGGTGTCCGCATGGTGGCGCGAGGCGGTGAGGCAACTCACGTAGGTGTTTTCAGGGATGCCCGGGAAAGTCTCGATCTTACGCCAGGTTTTTCCGCCATCACCCGTGACGTGGACGAGGCCATCGTCCGTGCCGACGTAGAGCAGGCCATCAACCAGCGGGCTTTCCGTCAGGGAAACGGAATTGCCGTAGATGGAAGTCGATTTGTGCTTGGCGACGGCGTCCGCGGGCTGGATGCGCCCCATCACAGGCAACGCGTTTCGGTCGAGGCTGCGCGTGAGGTCGGCGCTGATAGCCGTCCAACTGTCGCCGCGATCTTCCGAGCGAAAGAGGCGATTGGCGGCGAAGTAAAGGCGCTTGGAATTGTGCGGGCTCATGATCAATGGTGAATCCCAGTTCCATTTGAGCGGCGGTTCGCCCGGGGCTTCGCGAGGTTTGATGTCCGCGATTTCGCCGCTGCGACGGTCGAAACGCACCAGGCCGCCATATTGCCACAGGGCGAAGATGATGTTCGGATCATCGGGATCGACCACCGTCTCGTAGCCATCGCCGCCGACGGTGATGAACCAATCCGCCGAAGTGATGCCGGCGCGATCGGTCGTGCGCGAGGGGCCGCCTTGGGAATTGTTGTCCTGCGTGCCGCCATAGACGTTGTAGAACGGCCTGGCGTTGTCGGAACTGACGCGATAGAACTGCGTCACCGGGAGATTCTCCTTGAAATGCCAGTTCTCGCCGCGATCGAACGTTTCGTAAATGCCCCCGTCCCCGCCGACGAGCAAGTGGCGATTGTTCGCGGGATCAATCCACAAGGCGTGATCGTCCACGTGCCGGTCCTTGTTGCCGAGGCGCGCAAACGTTTTGCCGCCGTCTTCGCTGACTTGCAGAAACGTGTCCTCGGCATAGACGCGGTTCACCTCGACGGGGTCGGCGAAGAGTTCGTTGTAATATTGCGGACTGGAAGTCATGTACTCGCTGCGCTTGTCCCAGGTCTCACCGCGATCCGTGCTGCGGAACACGCCCCCCTTGCCGTCCGCCGCTTCAATAATGGCGTAGAGCACATCCGGGTTCACGGGAGAAATCGCCAATCCAATGCGGCCTTTGTCTTCGGTTGGGATGCCGTTCGTGATCTTGCGCCAGTTCGCGCCCGCGTCGGTGGATTTGTAGATTGCTGACTCCGGGCCGCCATTGATGAGCGTCCAGACATGACGGCGCCGCTGATACGCCGAAGCATAAAGGTGGTTCGGATCGCGCGGGTCAATGTGGACTTCATTGATGCCCGTGTCCTCGCTGATATGGAGAATGCGTTGCCAGGTTTTGCCGCCGTCGCCGGATTTGTACAGGCCGCGGTCTCCGCCGCTGCGCCAAAGCGGGCCTTGCGCGGCGACATAAATGATGTCGCTGTTCCTGGGGTGAAGGACGATGCGGCCAATGTGTTCGCTCTCTTTGAGGCCCAGGTTTTGCCAATGCTTGCCGCCGTCGAGCGAACGATAAATGCCATCGCCCCAGCCGACGCTGCGCTGGCTGTTGTTTTCGCCGGCGCCGACCCAGACCGCGTTGACGTTGTTGGGATCGAGCGCGACGCAGCCGATCGAATAGGCGCCTTGCTTGTCGAAAATCGGCGTGAAAGTGTGCCCGCCGTTGACCGTTTTCCAAACGCCGCCCGAAGCGACGGCGACATAATATTCGTGCGGGTTCTTCGGGTTGACCGCGAAATCGCCGATGCGTCCGGACATCAGCGCGGGGCCGACCAGGCGAAGTTTGAGGCCCGCGAAGATTTTCGCCGGGTCCTCAGAATCAGCCGAGCTTTGGCTGCTGGCGGGGGCTGTATTATCAGCGGCGACCAACGCGAACGAAGCGGTCAACGAATAGAGTAAGGCAAGGAAAGGAGAAGATAGTTTCATGGTGCGGAAGAGACTGGAAACATCGGACGGCAGAATCAGGCAGCGTTCCCTCGGCGTCAATGGTGGAGCGAGGATTCCCGCCGAACTGGGCGCATCTCTGAATGAGGACAAGTAACGCCAAGTTCGTAGCGCAGAGTTTCACTCTGCTGTATCGCCGATTTGCAATCGGCCCCGTGTCGGAAAACTCCAAGGCCCCGGAAACCTTCCGGTGCCTTGCGGAATAGAATTCCGCGATACGGCAGATTGAAAATCTGCGCTATGCCAGCGGCCATTCTGACCGTCCTCATTCGGAGCTGCGCCCGCCGAGCTTTCATTTCAAGAGCGCTCGGATCAGCTTCCAGGGCTCCGCAGGAGCGTCGTCCCACCACGCACGCCACTCACCCGTGAATAATCAACTGAATATTCTCCGGCAGATTCTTCGCGACCTCCGTGACGACGTCGCCCTTCAACAAGCTCGTCATCGTGCGCCGATGCGAGGCGCCCAGGATCAACATGTCCACCCCAAGCGTGGCGGAGAGGTCGAGAATGGTGGCAGCGGGATCGTCGCTCACGACATACACCGGGACCACGGGCACGTCGCTTTTGCCGCCCAGCTCCAGCACGCGATACATGATGCCGGCCGCGACTTTGTCGTCCTGCCAGCGTGGGCGTTCGGTGGATTCGAGCGGGCCGGGCAGGGCGACGGCCAGTTCCTTGACGTAGAGCACGTAGAGGGAGCCGCCGCGCAGCTTGGCTTCTTCCAGCGCAAATCGCAGCACGGGTGTGAAGCCTCGCGCCGCGACGAGGATCGTCTGGCCGCTCGTGAGGTTGAACTGGAAATCGGGCACCGCTTCCGGGGCCACGTGCGCTGCGACTTCCTCGCTGACGGTCAACGTGCGCAAGCCCGCCCGCCGCTGGGCATAATTCCGCAAGCCCAGGCCGACGCCGAGAACACAACAGGCGAAGAACAGCGCGTCGGGTTTGGTTTTGGCCACGGTGAGCTCGACGCAGAGGAGAATCAGGAACGTCAAGCCCATGACCGCGCGCTCCGGCCAGCGCAGTTGCAGCGCCTTGTTGAACGTGCAGGAACCCAGATTCACCGTGATCGCGCCAATCACGCCAATGGCGTAAAGGCCCATCAAGGATTCCAGGTTGTTCGAGAATTCGACCACGAGGATGGGCAGCAGGACAGCGATCGCCAGGGGCAAGCGAGGCACGCCGTAGGCGTTGAGCCGCGAGAAGGTTCGTGGCATTTCACCATCGCGCGCCAGCATGTAGCACAGGCCGATCAAGGCGGCCACGGCCGTGTTCACGGCGCTCAGGAGCAGGAGACCGACCACCACACCGACGACGATGCCAAATACCTTTCCGAACCCGCTGCCGAATGCGAGCGTACCGTATTGTTCGCCGAGCACACTCAGCATGTCCTCCCAACGCTGTTCCAGAAGCGGCTCCAGGTTCGGGGAAAGCGACAGCATCGCCCACCCCAACAACGCAGTGCCGACAACGACCTCAATAGCCACCGGCACGATTGCCATGCGCGCCGTTCGCGCGACGCGGGGTTGATCCATCGTTGTCCCAGGGTCCAGCTTCATGACGCCGGTCAGGTTCGCGATGGCTTCAACTCCGCTCAACGCCAGGATCATTCCGACGAACGCCAGCCAATTCGGCGAGAACTTTGTCGGCGGCTTCTCCAGGTTTGCCGTGGACAGGTGCGGAAGACTCAGAGCGGCGATAAGCATCACCACGACCACCATCGGGACGGCCAGGTAAATCGCCAAACTCCCGCTGTGTTTCGGACCGAAGAAATTGATGATGCCGATGGCGAAAATGAGTCCCATGGTGGCCCAGGCGATGTAGGCCTCCGGCACGCGAAAGTAACTCATCGCCGCCCACGCGCTCATGGCCGCGGTCACGGTGAAATTGGCCACCAGCAGCAGCGCCCCCATGACCGCCAGAAAGCGGCTTTGGTTGCGCGCGGCCGAATAGACGCCGCCGCCGTCGGGAAAATGTTTGCAAACCAGGACGTAGTTGTACGCCACCAGGCCGGTCAAAACGCACACCGCCACGATGATCGGAAGCGCCTGGTAATGGCCAATGGCGAAGGCGCCGCTGAAGGCGAAGCCGATCACGTAGGCCTTGCTCGTGCCCCAGTCCCCGTAGAGCAGGGCCGCCGCGCGTTTCCAATCGACGTTCCTGGGGCGATGAATCCCAAAGGTATCCATGCGCCTTAGGAAATTGCGGGCTTGATGACGGACAATCTCATGGCCGTATGCGGGCGGATACTGCATCCAGGCAGCGGGGGCAGTCAAACAGTCAAACAAACGCAAAGCACGTCCCAAAAACGTAAAACGTAAAACTTAAAACGCCTTAGGGTTTGTGCAAAAATAAATTCCGGTTTTGCTGGAGGCGATTTCGCTTTCTGGCGAGGCACGACGAAGGAGCATAGCCAGGGCTCTGCGACTGAGGAGAAACGAAGCCAGAAAGCGAAATCGCCCCAGCCCT
>VHCZ01000156.1 GCA_016871535.1 Verrucomicrobiota bacterium | reverse complement strand
GCGACCAAGCTTTTTAACTCCTCATCCGTCATATTCGCAGATTATCTTGAGCAGCCTTCACCGTCAACCGCCACCACGCCGGTCACGCAGGTCTTTCCCCATCCGTCATGAGTGACGCTTCCGGCAAACGCTGAGTACCGGCGTGCTTCCAGAACTCTCCCGTGAATGAAATCGTCCGTTTCGTTCTGGACAGCGGCCGAAGCTCGCAAATTGTTTGTTGTTGGCCGTTTGGTCATACCCCGCTCGCAATCATCGCGGCGGGGAAATTGTTGCCGTTTCGCGAGTGTCGGTTAGAGCACACCCAAGACGACGGCATTCGGGTGGGCCGGATTGGGCACCAGCCTCCCGCCCACGCAATCCACAAAGAGGTCGGTGCTTTTCAGCGCCGTTTGGCCAATGAGCACCTGATCGCCCAAGACCAGGCAATCCTCGTAGGTCGGGCGGTTTTCCAGTTCAATGCGAACCGGCTCAGTCACATCCACTTCTTCCGAGCGCCCGTCGGCGAATTGGGCGCGCCGTCGCGAAGTCGTGCGCAGGCCCAAGAGTTCCATGACGGCAGCCGGAATAACGCAGCGTACTGCGCCTGTATCCACCAAGGCTTCAATTTCCACCGAGCGGACTTGTTCCGGCTTGATCAACCCGCTGCGCACATTGGACTCGTCCGCCGCATTCGTGAGCCGCCTTGAGCGGAATGCCCGCCCACACGTGGATCAAACGACGATTCCTTTTCATGATGGTTACAGTTTACTCGAAAGCGGTCCGGTGCGGAACTGGTCGTGCTGGTTACGAGCTGCGCCTTTCGGAACGATTGGATTACATCAAAAGCGGCCATGCGGAGCAAGGCTGTTCTCTTCTGCATGACCCTCGGAGGGTGAACCGCCCCATTCAGTCGCACAAAAGAGCCAGGAATTGAAGGCTCCTCGGAGGCAGCCTTCTGCGCTGCTTCACGGCTGGACTTGGAGTGCAGCGTTCATGCGAGCTGAAGGTCGCGCTCCGAAGAGGTCTGTCTTGGGCGCGCGAAACGGGCGGGCGGACTCGACTGATTTCCGGCTGCCAGCCGCGCTAGATCAGACATCTGCCCAGTCCAAGGGTTGATCACACTTCAACCTCAACTTCCACCATTTCAAGCAGGCTGGTTTCGTCGCATTGTTGGCTGCTCGAAAGGGTTCGTGAATCAGCGGGAGTGTTGGAGGAACCACTCGTAGAGCTTCGGATTGTTGTAGGTCTCCGTCCAGGAGTCGTGGCCGGCTTCGGGATAGATGGTCAGTTCGACTTCCTTGCCACCGGCGCTCTTCAAGGCGTTCACCATCCGCTCGGATTCCGACACTTTGACGGTGCCATCCTTCCCGCCATGAAATGCCCAAACCCCGAGCGATCTCAAGGCGGGGGCTTTCGACCGGCTGGCGAGCAGAACGTCGATAATCTCCCCGCCGCCGCAGATAGGCGCGATGGCGGCGAATCGGTCCGGATGCGAAACGCCCAGGCTCCACGTGCCATAGCCGCCCATGCTCAGGCCCGTGAGATAGATTCGTTTCGGATCGACGCTGTGTTCCTTGACGACTTCGTCCAGCAACGCCAGCAACGCGTCGTTGTCCCAGCGTTGATTCGAAGGGCACTGCGGGGAAACCAGGATGAACGGAAAGTCCCGCTTCTCCTTCACGAGTTTCGGCGGGCCATGGAGCGTCACTTTGGATAGATTCGTGCCGCGCTCTCCGGCGCCGTGGAGGAACAGCATGAGCGGCCAGCGTTTGGCCCCTTTGATTTCATAATCGTTCGGCAGGAACAGAAGATAATTCAGCGCGACTTCCCTTTTAAGGGTTCTCTCGAACTTCAGCGCTTTCTGGTTGGTAATGGGCATATCGTCTTGGCTGCGGGTGGTGTAATGGGCCAGTCCGGACAGACAGACCAGGGCAAGGATGAATTTCGTTTGCATAACAGTTGTTGCGGAGTTGATACGGGAACCAACGGCGGCGTTGCAAGCGGCAAAGTTCGGGAGTGATTTTTGCACGGACCCTAAGAACCGTCCCCAATCCTTCCCCTCAACCGGTTCATGCGCTGTGCGCACGGTTCCGAAGCCATGGAAAGCTTCCTTGGCCACGCGGCCATGCACTCGGCTCAGGACCCGATCGCCGGTAGGGCGAGTCCGTCCCGGCGAGCCGCTCGATGTGTCCGGAACACGTTCGACTCGGCTCGCTGGAGACAGGCTCGCCCTATCGTCAGAGAAACTTGATCCTGTTGCGCTCCTCGCCATTGCCGCTCGACAATCCTGGAGCGCGTCGCCCATGATACGCGCCACGCTCCCAAACCAAAGGCTATTCACATGACACGCGACGAAGCCTGGAATCTGCTGAACGAATACACCAAGTCCGAATCCCTGCTCAAACACGCGCTGGCCGTCGAAGCAGCAATGCGCCATTACGCGGCTCATTTCGGCGAGAGTGCCGGCATTTGGGGAATCACTGGATTGGTCCACGACTTCGATTACGAACGCTGGCCCAATCCGCCCGACCACACTCGCGAAGGCGCGCGCATCCTTCGGGAACGCGGCCTGGACGAAGAAATCGTCGGCGCGATTCTTTCGCACGCCGAATGGAACCGGGAGGAATTCCCGCTGGATCGCCCGATCCGGAAGACGCTCTTTGCGGTCGATGAATTGTGCGGGTTCGTCACGGCCGTGGCTTACGTTCGCCCCGAAAAGCTCACGGGGATGACCGCCAGCAGCGTGCGGAAAAAAATGAAACAGAAATCCTTCGCCGCCGCTGTGAAAAGGGAAGACATCGAGAGTGGCGCTCAGTTATTGGGAGTTCCTCTGGACGATCACATCCAGCACGTGATCGTCGCCATGCAAGGTGTGGCGGACCAAATCGGTTTTGCACGGCAGCCGCAGGGATGACAGACGCGGCCCCGGTGCATCCGCAAGTTATCAGTGACGTGTAGCGCAGATTTTCAATCTGCCGTATCGCTGACTTGTAGTCGGCTGCGCGACAAACTCACCCGACCGCACCGGATTGGCCGTCATGCCGCAGATTCCAAATCTGCGATACGGCAGAATGCAACTCTGCGCTACGTGGAGGCGAACACTGATAAACTCGTGGATGCACTGCGCGGCCTTGTGCGAATAATGCGGATAAACGCACGCTTGTCCTGGGCGCACCGATGGTGTATAGAGCCGTTAGTTTCATTCACCAAACGCACTAAGAAAGGCAACCCTATGTGGCTCTCTAAACCCAACCCCCAAAGGCAGCGTTCCGCTCGCCCTCAATCAGGCTTCACGTTGATCGAGCTTCTGGTCGTCATCGCCATCATTGCCATCCTGGCCGGGATGCTTCTTCCGGCGATGAGCAAAGCCAAAGCCAAAGGCCAGGGCATCGCGTGCATGAACAACACCAAGCAGTTGATGACCGCCTGGAAAATGTATGTGGACGATAACAACGACAAGCTCCCCTTCGCCTACGCGCCGGAAGACAAATCGAACCCCAATTATCCTTTCTCGTGGACTCACGGGATTCTCGACTGGTCCAACGGCAACTCCCAGAACTGGGACGTAGATAACACGATCAAGAACGGCGCGATCTGGCCGTATGTCGGCGGCGCGTTGTCCATCTACAAGTGCCCGGCCGACAAATACACCGTGACGCCGACGACGGGCCCGTTCAAAGGCCAGGCGATCCAACGATGCCGGAGCAACTCGATGAACTCTTGGATGGGGATGAATCAGGGCGATTGGACGTGGTTCGGCGGGCCGGAATTCCGCAAATACACCAAGATGTCCGACGTGGTCGATCCGGGGCCCAGCATGACCTGGGTTCTGGTCGATGAACACCCGGACAGCATGAACGACGGCTTTTTCTGCGTGGACATGAACGGTTATCCTAATCCGGCCCAGGCCAAGCTCCCGGATATCCCGGCCAGCTACCACAACGGCGCGTGCGGCTTTGCCTTCGCCGATGGCCACTCGGAAATCAAGAAGTGGCGGGACAAACGCACCATGCCTCCGGTAAGAAAGTCCGGTTTGCAGGGCGCGAATCACGGCACTCCGCCGAACCCGGACGTCCTGTGGCTCTACGAGCGAACCACACGCAAGTACAAATAACCGCCTTTCTCCAATTCAAAGAATCGAAGGCCGGAATTCAATCCGGCCTTTTTTGTTGTCCCTGAACCCTTCAGCAGGCGACGGTGGAGCGAGGCTCCCGCCGAGCTTGCGTCGATGCCGGGTCGAAGCTCGCTTCCTTTCCCCGCACCTTGGCTCTTTCCGTGAACCAGACGGTAGGGCGAGCCTGTCCCCAGCGAGCCGAGTCGGACGTGTTCCACGCACGTCGAGCGGCTCGCCGGGACGGACTCGCCCTACCGAGTTGATGGGCCGAGTGCAGGTCCGTTATCGTCTCTTCCTGGACGGTCGGTCTGCCTCCAGGCTTGATTTGGGACGGAGTGGAATGCGTCCCTACCACGCTAAACACATCGTCCGGCCTCTTTGCTTGTCGTGAGCTTCTTGACTCTCAGTTCTTGATTCGTCCGAAGAGGGCTGCCGTTGCTGGCTTGAAGGTGTATGGGCTGGACGCGCCGGGCACGTCCTGCCACGGACCTGTCAATGCGCCGGCCGCCTGCAACGTGCCTCCGCCGGTCCACTCGATCGTAATGCTGCCGTCGGCGTTCTTCGTGTATTTCGTGAATTTCGCCGCGGGCGCGACGACCGGTTGGAGCTGATCGGGAGCAGTTCCTTGAGCGATCTTGGCCACCTGCTCGGCCGTGAGCGCGCTGCCAAAGACGGCAAAGTCGTCGATCATGCCGTGCATGCTGTTGTTGCCGCTCGGTTCGGCGCCCATGACGAACTCCGTGAAGTCGGTTGGCAACGGCGACGTATTGGTCCCTTCCAGGAACACTTTCCCATCGATCCAGATTTGCTTTTTGGAGCCGCTCTTGACGAAGGCGAAATGGCGCCACGCCGTGAAATCGAAGTTCGGGCCCAACGTATCAATGCTCGCGTTGATGCGCTGGGTCGCCGTGTCGCAACAACCGGCGGTGTCGAAATAGATATTATTGTTGCCCCAGGGAGTGTGCGCCTGGAACCCGCGTTGTGTCCCGGAACTGGAAGGCGAGACCATCCAGAAGGCCGAGCTGTTAGCCACTTCCGCCAACTTCACCCAGACCGAAACGCTCATGCGGTCCGCAGACGACGCCGCGTTCAACCACACGGCGTTCGTGACGCGAACCAATTGCTGCGCGCTGTCCGGTCCAAAATCCATGGCCCGGTCGCTGCCCTGGCCGGATCGCCCGCCGCCGGCCGGCGTGAAGGCCGCGCCATTCTCCAGTTTGCCGGAGAATTTATGCAGCTTGTCCAGAGTCCGGTCCGTCGTGCCGGCGTCATTGAAATCCCACCACGCGATCAAATTCACTCCGCCTGCCGTGACGGGAGTGCTTTTCACATCAACCGGTGAAGTTTCCAGCATGACTTCGGCGCCATCCGCCACCAAATCGCCATCCGTATCCCTGAGCAAAGGATTGGTGCCCGTGTCGGTGGCGCTGAGAAAGCGGCCCGTGTTGGTCTCTACGCCGTCTTTGAGTCCGTCGCCATCCGTGTCGGCGTTCAAAGGATCGGTTCCGGTATTGGTGGCGCTGACCCAGAGGCCGGAGCTGGTTTCCACGCCATCTTTGAGGCCATCCGCGTCGGTATCCGCGTTTTTCGGTTCGGTGCCGCGTTGATATTCCACCAGATTGGTCAACCCGTCGGCGTCGGCATCCAGCGCGGCGTCCGCTTTGTCTTGCTTGTTGAGTCCCTTGCCATCTTCCCAGGCATCGGGAATGCCATCGCCATCGGTGTCCGCCTCCAATTGGTTGGGCAGCGTGCCTTCCGCGAGCTTGAGAATGAGCGATGCGTCCAACGCGCTGGCGAACACGGCGAAATCATCGATCAGGCCGTGGAGGCTGTTGCTGAAATCACCCGCCGCGCCGATGAAAAGCTCGGTGAAATCCGTCGGCAAGCGGGAGGTGCTTCTCCCGGACAAGAACACTTTGCCATCGATCCAGATTTCCTTGGTCGCGCCGTTTTTCACGAAAGCGAAGTGGTGCCACTGCGTGAAATCGAAATCCGGATTCATCGTGTCGATGCTGGCGTTGATGCGCTGGGTGGTCGTGTCGCAGCAGCCGGCGGTGTCGAAGTAGAGGTTGCGGTTGCCCCACGGAACGTGGGCCTGAAAACCGCGGGAGGTCCCCGAACTGGAAGGCGAGTTCATCCAGAACGACGAAGTGTTGGCCACTTCTGTCAATTGCTGCCAGAAGGAAACCGTCATTTTGTCGCCCGCCGAGGCCACGTTGATCCACTGGGCGCCCGTCACCCGCACCGTTTGCCGGGTGCTGTCCGGGCCGAAGTCCATGGCGCGGTCCCCCGACCGTCCCGTGCGACCGCCCTGGTCCGCCGTGTAAACGGCGCCGTTCTCCAAAGCGCCGGTGATGCTGTGGATTCTGTCCGAGGTCTTTTCCGCCACGCTGGCGTCGTTGAAATCCCAGTACGCGAGCAGGTTCACGCTGCCGGGTTTGATGGGAACGCCCCGGGTGTCGATCGGCGAACTTCCGAGCGTGACTTCCGCGCCGTCAGGGAATCCGTCCCCGTCCGAGTCTTTCAAGACCGGATTGGTACCCGTATTGCTCGCGCCGGCGAAGACTCGGGTGTTGGTTTCCACCCCGTCCTTCAAGCCGTCGGCGTCGGTGTCGGAACTCAACGGATCGGTTCCGGTGTTCGTGTTGCTGACCCAGACGAGTGTGCCGGTCTCGACGCCGTCCTTCAGCGTGTCCCCATCCGAGTCCGCGTTCTTCGGATCGGTCGCTTTCAGATACTCCTGCAGATTGGTCAAACCATCGCCGTCGCGGTCCAGCGCGCCGTCCGCCTTGTCGGATTTGGCAAACCCGTTGTCGTCTTCCCACCAATCGGGGATGCCATCGCCATCCGCGTCTTTGTCGAAGCTCACGGGCAATGCGCCCTGGGCGAGCGAGGTGATTTGCGATGGTTCGAGGGCGCTGGAGAAAATCGCGAAGTCGTCAATCCAGCCCTGGGTGTTGCCGCCGCCTGCGCCGTCGGCCCCGATGAGAATTTCGGAAAAATCCGTCGGCAACGGCGAGGTGTTCTCGCCTTCTAGGAAAAGGGCGCCGTTGATCCAGATTTGTTTGGTGGACGCCTTTTTCACGAACGCGAAGTGATGCCATTGCATGAAATTGAAGTTGGCGTCCAGCGTGTCGATGTTGGCGAAGATGCGTTGCGTGCCGCCATCGCAGCAACCGGCCGTGTCGAAGTAAAGGTTTCGGTTGCCCCACGGAACGTGCGCCTGAAACCCGCGGAACGTGCCGGAACTGGAAGGCGAATTCATCCAGAACGCCGAACTGTTGGCGACCACGACGAGTTTCTGCCAGAACGCCACGGTGACCTGGTCGCCGGCGGCGGTCTTGTTGAGCCAGCCGGCGTTCGAGACGCGGACGAACCGGCGGGCGGCGGTGGTGCTGAGGTCCAGGGCGCGATCGCCCGCCTGGCCGGTCCGCCCACCCTTGTCCGCCGAATAATTCGCGCCTGTTTCGAGCGCCCCGGTGAAACCGTGCAGCTTGTCCGGCGCTTTCTTCGCCACACTGGCGTCGTTGAAGTCCCAATACGCGATAAGTTTTGCGGTGCTGGCCGCCTGACCGAATGCCGTCGCCGGAGCGAGGGTGAGGAGGATTGCGAAGTTTGCCACCCACAACAATGGCGTGGCCCGTCGAGAATGGATTTTGGCTTTCATGGGAAACTCGTTTGGCTCTTCCTACTCGTCCGAGGAACCGGAGTAAATTCAAAACGCCGTGGACCATGCAGAAAATTCCAGGAATCTCCAGGAATCGCACGAATCTTCTCAGAAGCGTGTCTGCAAATTCCCGCCGGTCGTAGCCGCCGAGTTACTGAGAAGACCGCAGGATAGGCGACACTTCTTCCCCCTCATCCCGGCCCTCTCCCTTGGGGAGAGGGAGAATCGTTTGCCGCACTCCGACAAGCTGACCGTGGTGGATCGGTCGATACGCCGGCGCAGGATTCCCTCTCCCTGAGGGAGAGGGCCAGGGTGAGGGGGAACGCGGCGTCCAATAACCAAGCGCTGTAGCTTATCCCACGGACTGCACAGTAACGAGGCTCAAATGTCTGAAGATCGGAAGAACCGAGATCCTCGTGCGCGGCAACTTACTCAGCGGCTGAAGAAAGGACGACAAGGTCGTCGAACCGGATCGGCGTCCCGGAGTACGGCATGCCCCAGATCGACGCGCGGCCTGCCAGAGGTTCTTCCTTGTCCTCAATTGAAATGGTTGGCGCCGCGGGTTCGCGCTGGCCCGCTCCCCAGACTTTGCCCGACACCGTCCATCCGCCGCCTTTGGATTTCCGAAGGTCCAATCGCAGATGGACCCACTGGCCCGACGGCCACTCGTAAGGAATCGATTGTTTCAGCGCGTCGCCCCGGAGAATCTCCACCGCCTTTTTGCCCGGACTGACTTGCAGCTTGAACCCGCCGACGCCGTTCAAGCCCACGCCGAACGCCGGATATCGCCGGCCTTTGCCCGTGCCGAACACGCGCGCCGCCACGGCAATTCCGTCCTGCTCGGTCGGGCCGAACAGAACGCCGAACGTGTCGAGCGGCGCGCCCGGCAATTCCAGAAACTTGTTTCCTCCTTCTTCCTGAACCTTGAAAGCGCCGTCGAGCACGAGAAACTCCTCGGACACGGAACCGACGGCGCACTTTTCCAGATCATTTTGGTACAGCGCCTTCGCGCCGGAATCAGATCCCATGACCACGCCACGGCAAACCGCCAGCAACGTGACCACCAACAAAAACGCCAGATCTCTTCTCGAATTCATTCTGTCAAACATCCGAGTCACGAGTTGTATTTCTCAGTTCACCGACTACGAATTACGTTTTACGCTTTACGTTTCACGTTTCACTCCGACCTCAACGCGTCCAGCAACCGCCCCCGCAGCGCCAGCCGCGTCGCCAGCCAGGTCCAGAGCGCGCCGCTCAGCCACACGCCGCCCAGCACGAGCGCGAGCGATCGAACCGGCACATTTGCCGCCGCCGAAAGAATCGCAGGCGCCACCGCGATCAGCGCCGCCAACACACCGATGCCGGATCCCGCCAGCAGCAACGCCCCGTGTTCGCTCAACACCAGCCATCGCAACACGCGCGGCCGAAATCCCACCGCCAGCAGCAACGCCAGTTCGCCGCGCCGTTCCAACACGTTTCGCAACACCACGACGCCCAGCCCCACGCTGCCGAGGAGCAAGCCCAGTCCCCCCAGCACTTGAAACGTGTTCAGATAAGTATTCTGCACCGCGTTGAACGCCGCCAGCCGCCGCGACGCCGGCGTCAGTTCGAGGCCCAGATCTTGCAAGGCGCGCGACAAAGCCGCCGAGATTTTGCCCACCCGGTTCGACGGCGCGTCGATCAGGAACATTCGATATCCTTCTTCGTGCGTGAACCGCGCGCGGAACTCGTCTTCGCCAATCAGAAGGTTCCCCTGGAGAATCGAGTTCGCCACGGACGCCACCAGGCGAATCTTGAAGACCTGTCCGCGTTCGTCGGTGTAATCCAAGGTGTCGCCGACCTTTTTTCCCAGCGCCCACTGAATAGAAGCCTGGTCGCCGATGGCGGGAACCTCGCCCTCGCCGCTTCGGCTGAGCAGCAACCAGGGATGATCCGTGGGCAACCCCTTTGCGACCGCGGCAAACGTGAAGGCGTTTCGCTGGTCGAGCAACTCCGGTTGCACGCCGAGCAGCCGCGGCTTCTGGGCGCGATTCAAATTGAGACAGCTCGCGTCTTCGCCGTCCCGTACGCGCAACGGCACAATCGCCGTGCCCGCGAAATCATTCGTGTCCAGGCCAAAGAATTCCCGGCCTTCGGCGGAATTCAGATCGTGGACGACCGGATAAGTCGCTTCGCCGATCAAAGCAAAACCGCCCGTGCCGGAGGAACGCCTTGCCGCGTCGATCTCGGAATCCAGCCGGAACACGCCGACGGCCAGGATCATGAAACTCCCGCTGGCGAGCAACCCGACCGTGGCCAGACTGCGCTTGCGCCGGCGCGTCGCGTTCCTCACGCCCAGGGCGCTCAGGGTCGGGCGCGCCGCCGCTCCGGAGTAAGTCAAAGCAGTCAAAAACGCGGCCGCGAAAGCTAATCCGGAAATCAGCAACAGCGCGCCCGCTCCGAAGAAGGCCCCCGCGCCTGTCTCCCGGTTCATGAAGATCGCCGCGCCGAGAATGATCGAACTCAGAATCACTCCGGCAACAGCGAGCCACAGACTGCGATTTGACCGAGCCGAGTAGAATCTCGCCGCAGACAAGGAGTCAGTCCGTCGAAGAATCATGTCTCCTTCCCCCTCACCCTGGCCCTCTCCCTGAGGGAGAGGGAAATCCAAAGCCGGCGTGGGAACCAGCCGACCGCGTTCGGTTTGTCGAACAGCCGCAAACGATTCTCCCTCTCCCCAAGGGAGAGGGCCGGGGTGAGGGGGAACGCGCGCTTCGACAACCGAGCGTGCCGATTCCTTCCAGGCCGTGGCTTGGAGGTTCAAATCCCCGCCCCCGGCCAACAACTCTCGCGCGGGTTGTTGCGCCTGTTTCCGCAGCACGAGCCAGATCGTCAGCCACGCCACCAGTGCGCCCGCAAATCCGCCGATCGCCAACGAGAGTGGCTCCGCGTGAAAACGCAGCGCCGACGTGCCCGAAGCGTCGCGCCAGATCGTGGCCAGACCGCGCAACATCGCCCAGGCATAGGCGCAACCGCCCAAAGTCCCGGCCGCGCCTCCGAGCAAGGCCAGGCCGCCGCCCTCGAAAATCAGCAAACGCCGGACTTGCCGCGGCGTGAAGCCCAGCGCCAGCAACGTGCCGACTTCGGTGGTGCGCTGTTCGATCCCAAACTGGAACAGCAGTCCCATCAAAAGCAACGCTGCGACGATGAGAAAGAAACTGAAGCCAAGGAAAAGCTGCCCGAAATCTTGCGCCTGCGCGACGGCGTCCAGCGCTTGTTTCCGGACCGGTTCAAAATTGAATCCAATCGATGCCGGATCGAGCTTCTCCAGAATCGCGTCTCGGACTCTAGTTCTCAAGTTCGCCAGATCGGAAGCTGGCGCGGGCGATGCAGGCAGTGAATTTCCCGAGACGGTTTGCGCATCGACGCTCTCGGCCTCACGAACGGCCCCCTCTCCCGTCCTGCGGACACCCTCTCCCCCCCCGAGGGGGAGAGGGATGGGGTGAGAGGGCGGAAATCGCACCGCCGTCAGATTGCCGAAGCGGTTCGTCCACATCTTTTGCCCGGCCGCCAGCGTGACAAACGCCTTGGGCGTTCCTTTGTGTTCCTCCCAATAGTCGTTGTCCTTCTGCCGCATCTTATCGAGCGCAATGGGAAATCCGGTGTCCCAATCCCGGCAATTCTTCGCCTCCACCATTCCCGGAAAATCCGGCATGAGCGAGCGATCAGCGTAAGGTCGGGCCATCGGCACAATCGCCCGAATGCGGAACCGGCTCGTGCGTTCCTCCATCTTGCGCATGATGCCGACGACGTAATAACTCAACGCCAGTTCGTCGCCCGGCTTCGCGTTGAGATCCTCCGCGAGCCACTGGTTGATGAGAATCTCGTCGTCGCGCATGTCCCTTGGAACGATCGGTTCGCCAATCGCCGTCACCATCGAATACGGCGCCGCGCGATCGCCCGCGCGCAGTTCGTTGACGAAATACGTGAGCACGCCGGAGGCGTTCGTGGCCGCTTTCAGCGCCGTGTCCGTAATCGGCGCGTCGAGAAACACGCGGCTCGTGCGCAACTCCAGCGCGTTGGCTTCGGGAATTTCGCGCAGTTCCAATTCTGCGTCCGCCAGGTCCCACGCTCTCCGCAACGCGGCCGTGGCCGTCGGCAATGCCCAAGGGTCCCGGTCCATCACCATGAGGACCAGATTGGCGCGGCCCGGCAATTTCAGTTGTTCCTGCAGCCACGGGAGGGACACGAACGCGTTGAAGGGAGGCGCCTGGCTGGCGTGAAGGCTGAACCGCCCGAATTCTTCGTCCGACGCAATCGCGCGCACGGTCAGGCGCAAGGCGACGGAGGAATCCTCTTGCGGCGAAATCGGCGCTTCGCGGGAAAGACGGCTCGCCTTCGGCACGCGGAGCAGAACGGCATCGCCTGGCTTCGCGGCGAGTTGCTCCGCCAGTGCGCGGTTCAAGACGACGCTGTCCTGCGTGGGAAACTCGAACACCGGCGGTTGCTCGGCCAGATTCCAGAAGCGTTCATCGACGCCCAGTAGTTGGACGCGATTCGCGCGCCGCGCGCCGCCGTCCGCGCTGGCGGTTGCCGGCAATTGCAGCGCTGTCACGCCGACGTTGTCCAGGCTGTTGGTCCGGCTCGACAACAATTCCGCGCGAAAGAACCGGTCGCCGGAAGCCAGCGCGACATCGACTTTGCCCAGCCGGAGCAGGGCGAACCGCTGGAGGCTGTGCCGGACGGAATCGCCCACGACCAGCGCGCCGACCAGCACCGCGCTGCCCACCGCCGCGCCGAGCAGCGCGCCCAGATGCGCGCGCGCGTGGAACCGAAGGCTGCGCCGGATGAGCGTGAACGTGTTCATCTTCGAGATCACCACGTTTCCCGGTGCGGTTCGTGGTCGTTGTTCCAGCGCCGGCGCGCGGCGTCGGATTCCTCGGTCCACTTGTCCTGTTTGGCGTACTCGACGTGGCCGTCGCAGAAGGCCATGTTCGCCCCCCGGCTGTGGATATCAGCCGTGGCCGGCGCAAACAACCGGCCCGCGAAACGGCGATGCGGGTGAATGTGGCTCAAGATGTCCGCGAAACTGGAATCCCCGATAGCAATCATGTCGCTGGGCGCTGTGACCATTGTTTGTTGTGATCATCGACATACATTACCAGAGCCATGCCGATCTGGCGGAGATTGGCCTTGCACGCCGCGGATTTGGCCTGAGCTTTCGCCTGGGCCAACGAGGGCAAGAGCAAGGCCGCCAGGATGGCAATGACGGCGGTGACCACGAGCAGTTCGATGAGAGTGAACGCATCGAACGTTTGGGCTCTTTCCGTTTCGTTCCGCAGCATCACGCTGCGGCATTATGCTCAAGCGTCTCCAGACGTAAACGACGTTTTAACCACCTTGACTGAGGGGTTACCGCGAAATTCAGATTGCGACTTCCCTGTCACCCGGCAATTCTCTCCCCGATGAAATCCAAATTCTCTCTGCTCCTTTTCGTTCTGACCGCGGCTTCAGGACTCGCCCGCGCGCAGGATAAACCCTTTTACCTCCAATCCGGCGATCGCGTGGTGTTCTACGGCGACAGCATCACGGACCAGCGGCTGTACACGACTTTCACCGAAACCTTCGTGGTCACGCGGTTTCCCAATCTGAATGTGAAATTTGTCCACTCCGGCTGGGGTGGCGACCGCGTGAGCGGCGGCGGCGGGGGCAACATCGATCTCCGCCTGCAACGCGACGTGTTCGCGTACCAGCCCACCGTCATGACGATCATGCTCGGCATGAACGACGGCTCGTATCGCGCTTTTGACGAAGAAATCTTCAGTCGGTACGCGCGAGGCTACGAGCGCATCGTCGAGTCCGTAAAGCGCGCCCGGCCTGGGATTCGGCTGACGCTCATTCAACCTTCGCCGTTTGACGACGTGACGCGCCCGCCCAATTTCGAGGACGGCTACAACAAGGTGCTCGTGCGCTACGGCCAGTTCGTGAAAGAACTCGCCGCGCGCGAAGGCCTGCATGTTGCGGACCTCAATACCGCCGTCGTGGCGGCGCTCGAAAAGGCCAAATCCGCCGATGCCGAGACGGCCAAGAAGATCATCAATGACCGCGTCCATCCGGGGCCAGCCGGCCAGCTTCTCATGGCGGCGGAGTTGCTCAAGGCCTGGAATGCGCCAGGCCTCGTCGCGGCCGTCGAGATCGATCCCGCAGCGGGAAAAGTCGTGGCGAAAAAAGCCAAAGTCTCCAACCTTCGCGCCGATGGCAAAGTGTCCTGGACCCAACTGGACGAGGCGCTCCCGCTTGCGCCCGATCTGGGCGATCCGGTGATCGCGCTGGCGGTGAACTCTTCGGATTTCGTGCAATCGCTCAACCAACAACTGCTGAAAGCCTCTGGCTTGAGCGCCGCGAAATACGAACTCAAAATCGATGGCACAACGGCCGGAACGTTCACCCGCGAGCAGTTGGCGGAGGGCGTCAATCTCGCCCCGCTTTCGACGCCGATGTCCAGGCAAGCCGGGGAAGTCCACAAACTGACGCTCCAGCACAACAACCTCCACTTCACCCGCTGGCGCCAGGTGCAGGTCCCGATGGCAAACTACAAATCGGAGCGGATTCAAAAGGCGACCCAGGACCTCATGGCCGCGCTGGACGCCGAGGAAGAGGAAATCGTGAAGCAACAGCGTGCTGCGGCCCAGCCCAAAGAACACCGATTCGAGTTGTCTCCGCTCTAACCCTGGAGCTGCCTTCGAATCCACTTCGGATCGCGCCGGCAATCAAGCACCCGGAAGACAACAACTTCATTCGTGATTACCCGGTAGTAAACTGCGTAGGGAAACTTCCTGGCGAGCAGACGATGAAATCCGTACTGCTGACGATGGATGCCGGCGCGCGACGCCAAGGAGTCGATTTCAGAGAAAAGGCTGTCGAAGAAGTACGATCCGACACCGCTCTGCCGACGCTCGTAAAACCGGCGACCGGCGGCCAGGTCT
>VHCZ01000155.1 GCA_016871535.1 Verrucomicrobiota bacterium | reverse complement strand
GCGAGCAGTTGGTGATCCTGAACGAGAATCTCTCGGCGGCCAACAGCCGGATCAAGGACGTGGATGTGGCGGAAGAGAGCACGCAGTTTGCGAAGTACAACATCCTGGTGCAATCGGGCACGGCGATGTTGGCGCAGGCGAACTTGCTCCCGCAATCCGCGCTCCGGTTGCTCGGCGGTTAGAGCGCTTCACGCACTGGTCAATCCAGTGTTTATTCTCCAGGCGGCACTTCGTAGTGCCGCCTGTTTCATTTTTCCATATCCAAACGAGCGCCCCTTTGTTATCAGAGTTCGGAGAAGCTGGCTGTGAGCGAACGAGTTTCAATTCCTCCCATCTCACTTCTGCAGTCCGCACTGGCTCATCACCAACACGGCCGCCTGGACGAAGCAGAAGACCTGTATCGTCAGGTGCTGGACCGACAACCTCGTCATCCCGATGCGCTTCGGCTCCTGGGTGTGCTCTGCCGTCAGCGCGGGGATCTGCACAACGCCCGGCAATGGCTCGAACGCGCCCTGGCCGTTCAACCGCAGATTGCCGACACGCACCACGATCTCGGGTTGGTCTGGTTCGAGTTGCGCCAGTACCGGGAGGCCATCGCCCAATACAAGAGCGCCATCGAAATCCAACGTGAATTTCCGGAAGCGCTCTACAACCTCGGCAATGCTTACTACGCCTTGCGTGATCTTGAGAAGGCGGCCGCCTTTTACCAGGAAGCCGCCGATCAGCAGCCGGCGTTGGCGGAGCCGCATTTCAACCTGGGTTTGCTCGAACAGGACCGGGGCAACGACGCGGCGGCAATTCGGCATTACGAACGCGCGCTGGCGATTCGCCCGGATTACCCGGAAGCGCGGCTGAATTTAGGTTTTGCGCAAAGCAATCTCGGCCAATTGGACGCGGCCTCCGCGAATTACCTCAAAGCCCTTGAACTGCGGCGCGACTATCCGGAGGCCTGGCTGAATCTGGGTTGCGTGCGCCAACGCGAAGGGCGAACGACCGAAGCGGAAACTTGCTTCCGGCAAGCCGTCGTGCTTCAACCCGACAGCGTGGCCGCGCGTCTCAGTCTGGCGATGGCGCTGGACGGCCTTGACAAAGTCGAGGAAGCCGAAAGCGAAGCCCGGATCGCCGTCTCCCTGGCGCCGGAGAATCCTCGCGCCCATTCTTCCCTGGGAGCTCTGTTGCTGCACAAGAATCGACGCGACGAGGCCATCGAGTGCTCGAACCGGGCGCTGCGCCTGGATCCAAACTTCGTTCCCGCGCACGTGACGATCGCGCAGGCGTTGCTGATTCAAAACAAGTTGGAAGAAGCCGCGCGGCGCTGCGAAATGATTCTGGCCCTTGAACCGGCCAACGTGGCGGCGCTGACTTGCCTCGGGGTCGCGCGCACCCGGCAGCGCCGGGCCTGGGAAGCGCTGGTTTCCCTGGAGAAAGCGGTGAGCTGCAACCCGCGCGATTCGGACGCGATGATCAACCTGGCCATCTGCGAGCTGCTCTTGGGGCGGTTCGTTTCCGGCTGGAAACATTACGACGCGCGCTGGACGACGCAGATGACCTTCTGTGTGCCGCGCCGCTTCTCCCAGCCTCAGTGGCACGGCGAACATTTCGCCGGCCGCACGTTGCTCCTCTACGGCGAGCAAGGGTTCGGCGATACGATTCAATTTGTCCGCTATGCAACATCTGTCGCCGAACGCGGCGGGCGAGTCATCCTGGAATGCCAGACTTCACTCAAAACTCTTCTGCAATCGGTCGCGGGAATCGACCAGGTCTTCGGCTACGGAGAGCCGCTGCCGGCCTTCGATTTCCAGGCGCCGCTCTTGAGCTTGCCCGCGGTTTTTCGAACCACCGTCGAGACCATTCCAGCCGAGGCGCCTTACTTGCGGCCGCGCTCGGTGGGTGCGCGGAAACTGGCCTCGCTGCCTGATAAACCTCTGAAGGTCGGGCTGGTGTGGTGCGGTTCGCGCAGTCAAAACCATGACCCTCGGCCGGTTCCGTTCGGCAATCTCGAGCCGATTCTCACGCTGGATGGAATCGCCTTTTACAGTTTCCAAACCGGCGAGAACGCTGATGAACTCCGGCCATCCCGTTTCGCGAACCGTGTCATCGACTTGAGCGGGGAGATGGGCGATTTTTCGGCCACGGCGGCTCTGCTGGATCAGTTGGATCTGGTAATCAGCATCGACACCGCGTTGGCGCACCTGGCCGGCGCCATGGGGAAAACCGCCTGGGTGCTGCTTCCCTTTGCCCCGGATTGGCGTTGGGGTCTGGAAGGTGAGACCTGCCCGTGGTATCCGGCGATGCGCCTGTTTCGCCAGGCCCGGTTTGGCGATTGGTCCGACCCGATCCGGGAGGTTGCGGACCAATTGCGTGGAAGGATTGCTTGATCTCCGTGTGTAATGACGAGACTGCTGCCCTCTCGATGAACTTGGTGGGGCTGCGTTGCCGCGCAGCCGGTCTTCAGTCGATGCGGCGGCACAGCAGCGCCGCCCTACCATCGATGGGTTCATGGGGAGTGTGCATGTCGTCGTCGCCAATGCGGCTTCACATGCGCCTGACGGTAGGGCGAGCCTGTCCCCAGCGAGCTGAGTCGGACGCGTTCCAGGCGCGTCGAGCGGTTCGCCGGGACGGACTCGCCCCACCGGCTTCATGACGCGTGAGTATGGCCGACACCCTCTAATTCACCATGCCTTTTCAAGCCTCCGATCCATCCGGTCCTGACCCATTCGCCGAAGCGGAACGCCTGCTCGGCGCGGGCCGGATTGAAGAGGCCAAGTTCAAGCTCCACCGCTTGACTCAGCACCCGGAACACGGTGCCGCCGCTTGTTTGCGATTAGGCCAAATCTACCGCCGCGAACGTCAGGCGCTGGAATCCATCGAATGGTTCCAACAGGCAGCCAAGGCCCAGCCCGACTGGGCGGAGGCCCATCACGAACTGGCGCTTGCGCTGTTGGATTGCCAGAGGGCGCAGGAAGCCGTGGCCAGCCTTCAGCAAGCGCTGGCCCTGGACAAAGCCCATGCCGGCGCGCGCCGGACTCTGGCGAATTTGCTCCAGGCCGCCGGACATTGGCGCGAGGCCGCGCAGGAATATGCCGAGTTGCTCCCGGTCCAACCCAACGATCCCACGCTGTTCCAACAATTCGGCCTGTGCTGTCAGGAACTCGGCGAATTCCAACTTGCGGAAAAGGCTTACCTGAAAACGCTCCACTTCGGCCTGGATTCACCGGAACTCCAGTTCAATCTGGGGGCGACGCGCCTTAAGCTCGGACGGCCACTGGAAGCGATCTCCACCTTTCAAAAGGCGCTTCTGCAGGATCCGCTCCTGACCCTGGCCAATCTTGGAATGGCCAACGCGTATCGGCAATTGGGCGATTTGGATTCCGCGGAAGCCTGCTTGCGGCGGGAACTCGAAATCAATCCGAATTGCGCGGATGCCGCCGTGAACCTCGGGGTCCTCCTTCATGAACGGCATCGCGTGGGCGAAGCGATCGGCTGCTACAAAAAGGCGATCTCGCTCAACCCGCATCATCCGATCTTGCGCTGGAACTTCGCCATCGCGTCGCTTTTGGCGGGCGATTTCAAGACCGGCTGGAACGAGTACGAATGGCGCTGGCAAGTGAAACACAAACCGAAACCCAAATTCCCGCAGCCGGAGTGGGACGGAAGCGACTTGAACGGGCGCGCGCTCCTGCTCTATGCCGAGCAAGGTTTTGGCGACACGCTGATGTTTGCCCGTTACGCGCCGCTGGTGGCCCGGCGCGGAGGCCGCGTGGTCATGCAATGCCAGCCGCCGCTCAAACGCCTCCTGGCCGCCATGCCGGACCTCCAGGTCGTTGCCGAAGGAGAGCCGTTGCCGCCTTGCGACGTCCAGGCGCCGCTCATGAGTTTGCCCCGGATTTTCGGCGCGGCCCTCGACGCGGAGCATCGCTGGGAACCTTACTTGCGCGTGCCGCCTGAGACGGACTGGAAACTCCCGGCGCATGACGCCACGAAGATCAAAGTCGGCCTGGCGTGGGCCAGCAACCCGCATCACCCGGTGTCCTCGCAGAAATCCGTGGCCCTGGCGCGTTGGGAACCGGTCTTGAGCGTTCCCCACTGCGAGTTTTTCAGCCTGCAGATAGATCCCGACCCCAGCGCCACCGCGGTCATGCAAAGCCGGCCCAACCTGCACGGGCTTCCGGCGCGCTTCGGGGACTTCGCCGACACCGCCGCGGCAATCTCGCAATTGGATTTGGTGATCAGCGTGGACACAGCCGTCGCGCATCTGGCGGGCGGGCTGGGTCACCTTGTGTGGGTGTTGCTGTCGTTCAGCGCGGATTGGCGGTGGTTGCTGAAGCGGCGGGATAGTCCCTGGTATCCGACGATGAGCCTGTTCCGCCAACCGCAGCCCGGCAATTGGGACGCGGCGATCTCCGAGGTCGCCACGCATCTGACGGAGCTTTCCGCGCGCATGGCTCACGAGCGGCGTTGAGTTGGAACGATTCAGAACCAATGGGGAGCGCACGCGCCCCCGCGTGCTGGAGGCGGCGCCTGCGCCGACTCCGGTCTTCCGTGCGAAAAAGCGATCTTCTATGAGATGTCTTCGACGCCCCGGCCGGCGATGGCGCCGGTCTCTGTTTAGTAGCGTAGCGCAGATTTGTAATCTGCCGTATCGCGGAATTGCATTCCGCTTGGCGCTGACTCGTTCGAGCGCTCTGGAACCTGTCAGCGCATTGCCGATTGCAAATCGGCGATACAGCAGAGTGCAACTCTGCGATACGTGAGATTTGCTTCTACCACGCCTGTTGTCCTGGGTCGGCGCCTCTGGTTCCCGGACCCGAATGAGGCCATCCATACCCAGCGCGTCAATGGCCTGGTCGCAGTCGGAGGCGAGCTCTCGGTCGAACGGCTTTTGCTGGCGTATCGGAGCGGCATTTTTCCGTGGAGCGTGGACCCTATCACCTGGTGGTCGCCGGATCCGCGAGGCATTTTCGAGCTGGATCGCTTCCACGTCTCTCGAAGCCTGGCGCGGACGTTGCGAAGGTCGGTGTTTGAAGTCACCGTGAACCGCGCGTTCCGTGAAACCATGGAAAGCTGCGCAGCTTCATCGCCAGGCCGGCCTTCGACATGGATCAGCTCGGAATTCATCCGAGCTTATGGCGAACTGCATCGCCAAGGCCACGCGCACAGTGTGGAATGTTGGCGTGGGGGTGAACTGGCCGGCGGGATTTATGGCGTGGCCGTGGGAGGGTTGTTCGCAGGCGAGTCGATGTTCCACCGCTGGCCCGACGCATCGAAGGTCGCCCTTCATCACCTGATCCAGCGGCTGCGCGATCGTGGCTTCGTGTTGTTCGATATTCAGATGGTGACCCCTCATACAGAGCGGCTGGGAGCGATCGAGGTCCCGAGGCGGGAGTATTTGCATCGACTGAAATCAGCCTTGGACAAGAACTGCGTTTTCTGTCCCTGAAGCTCTGACAAAGCTCCGCAAGAGCGCCGCGCCACCGGCACCGAAACCTACTGGAAGAACTCGATGTGCGGCTCGTTGTCCGTGTGCCAGCGCTTGACCACATCCGGATTCAGGTCCAGCAGCGCCTTCCGGTAATCGACTGCTTCCACGTGCGCGTCGCCAATCAGAATATTCATTTTCTTACGGTGCCGCGAACTGGCGTCGCGCGCATTCGGGCTCGGCCCCTGGCCGGAATCCAGCGTGGAATAGAGCCTCCGAGACAACAATTCGAGGCCCACGAGAAGAACACGCCTTTTTTGGGACAAGGTCGAAAAGGAATCGGCGGCGATGATCATGTCGCTGGGGACCTTGACGGCGTTCTGCGGGGTAGGGACTTGCATCAATTCGCCGGGTCCCACGAATTTTCCCGCCAAACCGAACTGAAGAATGTCATTCGTGTCCGCTGATCCACAGTTGTAACCATAACTCCCGATGGATCCATAGATCACCGCCCGATCGACGCGGCCATCCTCCACGCCGCCTTTGTAGCTGGGGCAGCGAAAGAGGTCATTTGTCCAGGTCTGGGTGGTGTAGGGGCGAATGTCGTCATACCACTTCGATCCTTGCGGTTTCGTGGCGCTGACGGTCGAGCCGATCAGAGGATAGAAATCGAAATCATCCACATAAAGTTGGAAGGCGAACCCCATCTGCCGGAGGTTGCTCATGCAGCGCGTCTGGCGCGCGCTCGCTTTGGCCTGCGTGAGCGCCGGCAACAGCAGGCTGGCCAGAAGGGCGATGATGGCGATCACGACCAGCAGCTCGATCAGGGTGAACGCGCGCGGGGCGGGACGCGGAACAAGCTTTTTCATTTTAACTCTCGTGACGCTGCCGGGTCTTGCGCGACACATCCGATGTTTCCCTGAACACTAATGCCTTGTCGAGAAAACTCAACCCAGGCAGCCAGGCAGGGCGAGTCGAGCTTCTCGGCAAGGCCCACCAAATGGTAGGGCAGACCTGCCGGTCTGCCGATTCAATGATGTGAACGCATGTTGGATGCCTGCCGCGGTGTCCAGGTGGATCAGACGCTTTGTAATTGGAGGCCGCTACAACGCTTTTGGTTCCGCCGCACCTTCAAATCCCCGGCCGGATGAAGATTCTCTGACGTCGGCGTCCCCAGTGCCCCGGCGTCGGATCGAAATGGCCTGCCAGCGGCGCGCCGCAGAACGTGCAGCAGCCGTCGCCGTCCAGATTCCACTCGTCCAGTTCATGCCAGTCGCGCTCGATCAGAAGGCGCTGGCAATGGGAGCAGTAAGTCGATTGCCCTTTGGCGTCGTGAACGTTGCCCGTGTACACATAGCGCAAGCCGGCCTTCAAGGCTTGCAGCCGGGCGCGACCGAGGGTTGCGGCCGGCGTGTGGGTGGTCTCGAGCATTTTGAAATCGGGATGGAAGGCCGTAAAGTGCAGCGGAACGTCCGGGCCAAGGTCCTTCCTGAACCAATCGCACAATTGCGCGATCTCCGCTTCGGAATCGTTCTGGCCCGGGATGAGCAAGGTCGTGACTTCGAACCAAACGTTCGATTCGTGCTTCAGCCAGCGCAGCGTGTCCAGCACCGGCTCGAATTCCGCAAAACAAAGCTTGCGATAGAACTGCGCCGTGAACGCCTTCAAATCGACGTTGGCGGCGTCCATGTGTGCGTAGAAGTCTTTGCGCGCTTCCGGCGTAATATAGCCGGCGGTCACGGCCACGGTTTTGATCCCGCGAGCATGAGCGGCTTTGGCGCAGTCGATGGCATACTCGGCGAAGATCACGGGGTCGTTGTAGGTGAAGGCGATGCTGCGGCATCCGGAGCGAGCGGCGGCTTCCGCCACGGCGTCGGGGGAAGCCCAATCCACGAGCTTGTCGGTCTCGCGGGCTTTGGAGATGTCCCAGTTCTGGCAGAAGCGGCAACCCAGGTTGCAGCCCGCGGTTCCAAACGACAAGACGCTGGTGCCTGGATAGAAATGGTTCAGCGGCTTCTTTTCGATGGGATCGATGCAAAAGCCCGAGGCGCGGCCATAGCTGGTCAAGACGATCCCGCCGTCGCGTTCCTGGCGGACAAAACAAAACCCGCGCTGGCCCTTGCCGAGCTTGCACGCGCGCGGGCAGAGATCGCACTGGACGCGACCACTCGCGGTCGGGTGCCACCATTCGCCGCGCACCACACCGGGCGCGATCAATTCTCGGCTCCTGATCATGGACAGAATCGCGTCATGAACCGTCAATCAGGTTACCACGGATGGACACGGATGGACACAGATGAAATGAGTCGCTTGAAACACAGCAAAACCCAGCGGTGCATCCGCGAGTTTCGATGGCTGTAGCGCAGATTTGAAATCTGCTGTATCGCAGGATTGCATCCTGCGGCGGCGTCGGCAGGCCAGGGTGCGTCTAATGGCCGATGCGCGGCCGATCTCAAATCGGCGATACGGCAGAGTGAAACTCTGCGCTCCAAGGTACCAGCTCAGAAGCCCTCGGCAAACTTGGGGATGCACTGGATTTTGAGGCGCATCTGATTGGTCGAGACTGATGAATTCGCGCCAATCCGCGAAATTCGTGGCACACTGATTCAAGCAGCCTCAGAAACCGCCGCCGCCGCATAGCCGACCACCGACGTGTAGTCAGCCGAGACATCTCCCGATGTCGCGTAACGCAGGATGTTCACCCGGCTCGCGCCCAGGGCTCGAGCGGCCCAAAGCACCGCCGCGATGGCGCCGCGTCCGCACGCGTAACCGACGCCTTCGTCTTGCGCGCTCACCACGCCTTCAGGATCGAAGCGCTCGAGGCGCCGCAACACTTCGCCGTCGAGCGTTTGCGCGACGTCTTGCGGATAAAAATGGGAAAGATCCGAACTGGCAACCAGCACGCAGTCTCTCTCCCGCAGCGCTTCGGCCAAGGCTTTGCCCAGCGCTTCGGCCACGTTGAGGTGCTGGTTCACGATCATGATGGGCAGGAGGAGGAAATCTCCGAAGATGCGCTGCAAGAACGGGAGTTCAATTTCCACGGAATGCTCCGGATCTTCCCGAACGCGCGTCAAGCCGTAGCCCAGTGTGTCCTTAAGCGAGTGGTGAACGTGGTCCAGGGCTTCTCGGTCCACTTTCACCGGACCCAGCGGCGTCTCATAGGCTTCGTGCCCCGACGTGAGCAACGGCGCAGTGTGCAAATGGTGCATGGGGCCGATCACAGCGACGATTTTGGGGTTCAATCCGCGCAGGCAGTTGAAGGAATAGCCGGCCACGGGGCCTGAGTAGCGCAAACCAGCGTGCGGGGCGAGAACGGCCCGAGGTCGGCCTGGCGGAGCGGAACCTTCGGCCGCCGCGACCGCGAGATGTTGATCCACGAGTTGGGCCAGGGTCTTGGACTGACTCGGATACCACGTGCCGGCGATGGGGGAAGGTCGAATATCCATGCGCGTTTGCCTCAAGTCGTGCTCAGGCTGGCCGTCTTGTTCAGTTTCTTCTTAGCGCAGACCGACCTGCCTCACAAGCTTGAAGCGCTTCGTCTCCGGCCCTCACTCGGTTGATTCAAGAGGAGCGCGAGCAGCTTGCCCGCGAGTGGCTTCTGTCCAGATCTTCAGAAACGCGCGGGCACGGCTGCTCGTGCTCCTTTCGCCGATTCTTGAATCAGCTGTGCGATCTCAAGGACGTAGCGCGGATTTTCAATCGGCCATTCCTGCGTGCTTCCGGCTGGCCTTCTGCGCTGCATTCGGCAAATTGTTCCCACGCTGTGATCAGATCCGCAACTCACCCACCATTCAAATCATGCAACGGTGCGACCATTGCCTTATGAAGAATCTCGCCCACCGAATCAGCTTTCTCGCCTGGTTTTTGCTCGCGCCGCTTGCCATCGCCGCGGCGCCAAAGGCAACCCCAAACTTCGTCCTCATCTACGCTGACGACATGGGCTATGCCGACGTCGGTGTCTATGGCGCGAAGGGAATTCAGACGCCGAATCTCGATCGCATGGCCGCCGAAGGAATGCGGTTCACGAGTTTCTGTGTCGCGCAAGCGGTATGTTCCGCCTCGCGCGCGGCGTTGCTGACCGGATGCTATCCGAATCGCATCGGAATTTTTGGCGCGCTGGGGCCGGCATCGAAGATTGGAATTCACTCGAACGAACTCACGCTCGCCGAGGTGTTGAAGGGGCGCGGTTACGCGACCGCGATTTACGGCAAATGGCACCTGGGCCATCATCCTCAATTCCTGCCGACGCGCCACGGCTTCGACGATTACTTCGGACTGCCTTACTCGAACGATATGTGGCCAAACCATCCCTCCGCCAAACCCGGCACTTACCCGCCGCTGCCGTTGATCGAAGGCGAGAAGATCACCAACGCGAACGTGTCCTCCGAAGACCAAACGCATCTCACAACCTGGTACACGGAGCGCTCGGTCCAATTCATCGAGAACAACAAGGATCGTCCGTTCTTTCTCTACGTCCCGCACAACATGCCGCACGTCCCGCTGCACGTGAGCGACAAGTTCAAAGGCAAATCCGCGCGCGGGCTTTATGGTGACGTCATCATGGAGATCGATTGGTCGGTCGGCCAGATTCTCGGCGCACTGAAGCGGCACGGGATCGATGAACGGACGTTGGTGGTCTTCACTTCAGACAATGGACCGTGGCTGCTCTATGGTGATCATGCCGGCTCGGCCGGCCGGCTGCGCGAAGGCAAAGCCACGGCGTTCGAGGGCGGCGTGCGCGTGCCGGCTCTCATGCGCTGGCCGGGAAAGATACCGCGCGGAAAGGTCTGCGACGAGTTGGCCGCGACCCTCGATATCTTGCCCACGTTCGCGAAGCTGGCCGGCGCGATGCTGCCCAGGGACCGAATTCTCGACGGCAAGGACATCTGGCCGCTGCTGTCGGGCCAGTGGGGCGCGAAATCGCCGCACGAGGTGTATCTTTACTACTGGAGCCAGCATTTGCAGGCCGTTCGCAGCGGCAAATGGAAGTTGCATTTCCCTCACGCTTATCCGAGGCCCGCGCCGCCCGGAGGCCGGGCCAAGCCGGGAAAATATGCGAACGAATCGATTGGCCTCGAGTTGTTCGATTTGAAAAGAGACCCCGGCGAAAAGGTGAATGTCGCCGCCAAACATCCCGGCGTTGTCAAACGTCTTCAAGCCTTGGCCGAGCACGCTCGCGAGGATCTGGGCGATTCGGAAGCCAAGCGCAAAGGGAAGAATGTTCGCCCGGCCGGCGTAGTCAGTAGTCAGTGATCAGTAGTCAGTAGTCAGTAGTCAGTGGCGTGCAGAAAAAAGTAGCCCCGTCAGCGCGGCATCATCGCCTTTTGAAATCGGCTCCTGATCAGAGCCGGAGTTTCGGCGCCTGGGAACGACCAGGATGCCGCCCCGCCGGGGCTTAAAGTATCAACGCCTGTCCGTCGCGAAATCCTTCGACGCTATTCGTGCGGTCTCAGATGCCCAACCGGCTCGACGTGCGCTCGGCGAGCCAGATCATGTCCTGATTGTTGGGCGAGGCGACGTTCAACTGCAAACTGTTGTTGTTCCGGACCGGAGGTTTGCTGCGCGGATCTTTCCAAACCTTAATCTCTGCGTGGCCGTCCGCGAACGAGATTCCACAAGCGCCGTTGTGGTAGCTGGCCGGAAAATCAATGATCCGTGCCTGGGCCGAATTCTCCACCATTTGATTGGCGAACCCGCCCGCGTTGATGCTGTCCGGATGTTCATCCAGCAGGACGTAAAGCTTTGCCGGAGGCGGATCGACCATGTCCGCGGTCTTGTAGTAGGTTCGGTAGCGCTTGTGCCCTTCGTTATAACTCCCCGGCGGAAGCCAGCCACCCGGGCCGCCGAGCGCCTGGCTCATCCCCATGCTGCGCACGCGCGAAACGCGCGCGCCGCGGATGTTCACGTAGCTGAAGTCGGCCGGACATTTGTAGATATCGACCTCCGTCAAGTAAGCGGCGAACTTGGATCGATTGGGATCGCGAAGAATCAGCGTATTGGTGTTGGCCGAGTTGCTGGCGTTGAAATCCAGCCAGCCATCCACCCAGGCCGTGGGCTCCACCGGGTTTTGATATGCGGAGGAAGTAATCTTGTCGCTATTGTCGTCGGCGTAGAAATGCCACGCGTACTGCAACTGCTTCAAATTGCTCATGCACTTGATCCCTTGCGCTTTGGCCTTCGACTTCGAAAGCGCGGGCAGCAGCATGCTCGCCAGGACCGCAATGATGGCGATGACCACGAGCAATTCGATCAGAGTGAAGCCGCCGACGAAGACGTGCGGGGCAGGGCCGACTCGGACATACGCGGGTTGTTCGGTTTGCATAACGCGTCAGGTCATTCGGTCAGCGCTAGAGTTCTTAAAAGCGCTTCTGGATTAAGTCAAACTATAGTTGAGAAACCCGGCCCCGCAAAGCGCAGAAAAGCCTGTGCGTTGCAAAACACACCGGGAGCAGAGCGTGGCGAAGCCGAAACCGAAGCTGTTAAAACGCTAAAAGGTTAAATCGTCAAATCGGTGAAAGAAACCCCGAGATGCGGTTCACGACCCCGCCGCGGCCAGGGCCGCTTCGACATCGACCTTGCGCCCGCCGTCTTTCAGAATCTGGCCGAGGGCGCGGAGAAACGCTTTGACGTTTTCCTTCGTGGAGGTTTCGCCCATCAAACCCACGCGCCAAATCTTGCCCTTGAGCGGACCCAGGCCGGCGCCAATCTCGATCTTGAAATCAGACAAGAGCCGCTTCCGAACCGCAGCCTCCTCGACGCCTTCCGGCACTGTGACGGTGTTCAGTTGCCAGAGTTGGTGGCCTTCCTGAGCCGCCAGGCTCAAACCTAGCGCCGCCAGACCCGACTTGAGCGATTCATGATTTTGCTGATGCCGGCGGAAGCGCCGTTCCAGGCCTTCTTCCAGAGTCAGCCGCAGCGCTTCGTGCAGCGCGTAGTTCATCGTGATCGGCGCCGTGTGATGATAGACGCGCTCCTGGCCCCAGTACGAGGACAACAAATTCACGTCCAGATACCAGCTTTGGACTTTCCGTTTGCGCTGCGCCGCGGCTTCGAGCGCCCGCTTGCTCAAGGACACCGGCGCCAAACCCGGCGGGCAACTCAAACACTTTTGCGTCCCGCTATAGACCCCGTCCGCTTGCCAGGCATCAATTTTCACGGCACAGCCACCGAGGGAGGTAACGGTGTCCAGGACAAACAAGGCGCCGGCCTCATGGGCGAGACGAGCGATTTCCTCGACGGGCGTGAGCGCGCCGGTGGAAGTTTCGGCGTGAACCACTGCGACCAGCTTGGGCCGGCGTTGTTTCAGAGTATCCGCGATCTGCTGCGCCTCGATGATGCGGCCCCAGGGCGCTTCGACTTTGGTGACTCTGGCGCCGCAACGTTCGGCCACCTCAACCATGCGCGTGCCGAACACCCCGTTCACCCCGACCACCACTTCGTCGCCCGGTTCAATGAGATTGACGAAGCAGAATTCCATGCCGGCGCTGCCGGTGCCGCTGACCGGGAAAGTCATTTCATTCTGCGTTTGGAACACGGCACGCAACATCCCTTTGATCTCCTCCATCATCTGCACGAACGCGGGATCGAGATGGCCCACGAGAGGACGCGACATGGCTTGGAGCACGGACGGTGCGACGTTGCTCGGCCCCGGCCCCATCAGCAGCCGAGGCGGGGGTTGAAAGGACTTCGGTGTTTGCATGACGCAGAAGAATAGGTCCCGCACGATTCTGGGGCAACGAATTTGCGAATTTACGAACCCCCCGTGAACAATGGTGGATCTTTTTGAGACACGAATTTCACGTATTGGCGCGAAGGGAAAGCAGCCATGGCCACCGCGCCATGCACACGGTCTGATCAGTAAGGCCCCGCAAATCCCACCAGCAGCCGTTTGGACTTCTCCGCGAAAAGCCAGGCGTCGCTCACGTTGCAATAAACTGCCGGCTGAAGATAGATCAGCAGAAAGCCCATCTCATGGACCTCTCCGCCGTATCGTTTGCAGGCCAGGCCGTGGGCGAACTCGTGCGCCGTGATCATCAGGAAAATCATCAGTGAGATGATCGGGATCGCGGAAAACGAGAAGAGCTGCACGAGACTCTCCCCTTCGCTTGCCAGCGACTGAACACGATCCCGAATGCCGCCAGAATCGAAAGCGCGGAGAGGACCAGAAAGTACGAAGTAAAGAAGAAGCCTGCCTTCCCGATCAACCGGTTCGAAAGTCAGATCGCTGCGCAGCTTCGGCAGCATGTTGGCAGCAATTCTCAGATTGAGTTCGGTAGGGCGAGCCTGTCCCCAGCGAGCCGCATCCAACGTGTTCTCAACACGTCAGACACGGCTCGCCGGGACGGACTCGCCCTACCGGGAACCGTTCGAGGCGGGTTGGGGGCCTACGCTCGTATCGTCACTTGTGTTTTTCTCGTGCGCTGTTAGTGCGACTACAGATTCCCCGCCACATGCACTCGGCCTAGTCCGAACTGGTCGCCCACGCGGACGACCTTGCCGTTGCGCAGGTGGACCTCGATAAACTTCGAGCTGGCGAACGGCTGTCCGTTTTCATCCTTGAGCGTGGCGACGACTTTTTTCGTGCGCACGTCGATCACGTCCGGCGTGTGCGCCCAGGCATATCGGCCATCGAGACTGAAGGTCACCCAGCCATGGCCGCCCATGCTCAGATCCACATGCGTCTTCTCCTTTGGCGGCATCACCGTGGCGTCGAAGACAAACAGGCTGTTGTGGGCCTGCACATTGACGCGAATGCGCTTCAGCAGCGTGCCGTCTTTGGCATCCACCACGAGAAAGCCACTGTCGTCCCCGCGATACCACCAGCCAGTCGGAACGTAAATCTTCGTGCCGTCGGGTGTGATGCACGCGCGATCGCAGCCCGCGTCATACGTGCGATCCCAGACGATCTTCTCCGATTCGAGATCGAAGCACCCCATGCGGCGGCTCGTGGTCGTGTAATAGACCGCGTGCGTCGTCGCGTTCCCGACAAAGCCGCGCAACCCTTCTTTGAAGATAGGAATGGTGATCCGCCGCACGAAGCGGTGGCCGTTGTCGATATCGAAGATCAGGATGCCTTCGCTGGAGCGGCCTTCGGTTTGCGCCCCGTCGGGCGTGCTCAAGTAAAGGTAGCGCTTCACGCCGGACTCGGCGGCCGTGGCGCTGAGGGTAAGCAATGACAGAAGAAGCAGAGGAAGGGTTTTCATGCGGGGAGTGTTGTCCCGCCCGTCAAGCCGGCAGGCTCAGTCCGGACCCGGAGATCACAGCGCAACTAATATAACAGGAGAAAACAGAGCAAACAGAGACAGGCAAGCCAAACCCTGGTTGCTGGTTCGGACCATTTCGGTTACCCAAAAGTGGGTAACTGATATGATTCGGTGTCCGCGAGGATTTGTTGACCAAATTTGTTCTTGGTTCCGGCTTTCGCGGTGGTGCTCGCAATGGCGAGCACTTCGGGAAAGCCCGCCGGAACTTGCTGTGCGACCTCGAGGTTG
>VHCZ01000154.1 GCA_016871535.1 Verrucomicrobiota bacterium | reverse complement strand
TGACTCTGGAGCGGAGCCAATCCTCCTTGTCCTTGGTGCCGCTTTCTGGTTCCATCCCGGCCAACCAGAACGTTTATGGACATGACCCTCGTGCTGCTGAAGCCGGATTGTTCCGAGCGCCAACTCGTGGGCGAGATCATCGGGCGGCTCGAGCGGAGCGGCCTCCGAATCTGCGCGTGCAAAACGATCCGCTTCACCCCGGAACTCTTGCGCGATCACTACGCCCACGTGGTCCACCTGCCGGTTTATCCCCGGCTTGCGACTTACATGCAATCGGGTCCCGTGATCGCTCTGGCCCTCCAGGGCGAGCAATGCGTGGCGCGGGTCCGCGCGATGGTCGGTCCGACCGATTCCAGGAAGGCGCCCAAAGGGACCATCCGCGGCGATCTCGGCGAGGACAGCATGAAGAACCTGGTCCATGCGTCCGACTCGGTTGAGAACGCGCAGATCGAGCTGCGGCGTTTTTTTGAAGAGGAGGAACTGGTCGTGGAGCAAACGGAACTGGCCCCCACTATTTGACTCTTGTCAGGTTTCTTTTTGCTCCTTCTCGGCTGAACTGCCAGTTTCCCGCTAAATTTGGGCAGGCAGGCTGCCTGCCCTACTTTGCGCTGATGCACCAGAGGTACTGGTAAGTGCGGATAAAGATTTCGCCGTCGGAGGTCGCCAACGATGACATGGCGGTTTCGCCCAGCGGATTCGTGCTCAATAACTCGAATTTCGGACTCCCCCGGAGCACGAAGGTGTCGCCTCCTTGATTGATCGCATAAAGTTTGTCTTCCGACAGGACCATGGAGGACCAGGAAGTGGTCTTCACCGCCGGCCCCCGGAGACGTTCTTCCCAGATCAGCTTGCCAGTCTTCAACTCGAAGCATTCCGCAACGCCCGAGTCGTTGTGGATGTAAATATGGCCGTTGTGAATGACGCCCGAACCGATGCGTTGTTTGGTTCGCGGATGGTGCCACAGGCGATGCGTGGCCGTGACGTCGCCGCGGCCGCCTGGCCTCACCGCCGCCGCCATGCCGTTGAATCCGCCCATGCCCACCACGATGCCTTCGACAAACAACGGAGACGTATAGACCAGCGGATTCAATCCGCCACAGGTCCACAGTTCGCGCCCGGATTTCGGGTCCAGCGCGCAAATGCGTTTCGGAAAGGTCATGACCAATTCTTCGCGGCCTGCGGCGTCGACCACAATAGGAGTGGTCCAGGAACCGATCCAGGTGTTGGCGGTGTCGCCGGGTTTCTTTTCGCCGGAGTGCCCGCCGGGCTCATCGACTTGCCAGACGGTTTCGCCGGTCTTTTTGTTGAGCGCGATCAGGAAGGTGCGTTCGCCAGGGCCAAAATTCAGGATGCACAAATCGCCGTGAATGATGGGCGAAGCCGCGTTGCCCCAGATGTGGGTTTGTTTGCCCAGGTCGCGATGCCAGATTTCCTGGCCGTTGAGATCATAGCAATACAGCCCGGCAGAGCCGAACGAAGCGATCAAGCGTTCGCCGTCGGTCACGGGTGATGCGGAGCAATCCGGATTCGTTTCATGCGTGAGTTCCTTCTCGGGGTAGGTGGTGCCGGTTTGCCAGAGAAGTTTGCCGGACCGGCGGTCGAAGCACATGAGGGTGCGTCGCCGCTCTTTCCCGATAGCTTGCGTGATGAAGACGCGGTCATCCCAGACGATGGGGGTGGAGTTGCCGCGATCCGGCAATTCGGCGTGCCAGCGGACGTTCTCGGTTCGGCTCCAGCGAACCGGGAGGTTTTTTTCCGGCGAAACGCCCGTGCCGTAAGGCCCACGCCACGCCGGCCAATTCCCGGCGTCCACGGCGAAACCGCTCAGCCAGGCGGCCAACAAAACTGCGGAACGAAGGTGCGCTGTCGTGCGAAGTCCTGTTTTCATGGCTCTGGAGTTCAAGGTTTAGGGTTTCGAGTTCAAAAGTCAGGCGCCTGGAGTTTTCTGAAAGACTCCAGGCTATTGTGGTACGGATTCAATGGATAGGCAACCATCTCGTCAGGCCGTTCGGCGATTCTCCACGGCTGATTCAAGAGGCGGCGAAAAGGAGCGCGAGCAGCCGTGCCCGCGCGTTTCTTAAGCATCGGGACAGAAACCACTCGCGGGCAGGCTGCCCGCGCTCCTTCTTGAATCGTGCCCGGTCATTCACCTCAGGACCAACGTGTGCGCTTTGAGCCATTTCAGGTCCGGATTGCCGGGAGAAGCGTGTTCGTGCATGTGCCAGTAATTGGCCGACGAGGACTCGGATTTCTCGTCCGGGATTGCGCCCGTGGTGCGATCGTCAGCCCAGCGCCTGGCTTCCACGTGGCCATCGGACCAGGTCATGATCCCGCGGCGGTTGTGGTAGCTGCCCGGGATCATGAAGAGCGACGGCTTGGCTTCGATCCCGAAAAAGGGCCAACAGATGCTTTCGGGATGCACGTCGGTGATATCAGCCACATACGTGAAGAAGGTGTATCCACCGATCCACAACGAGCGAGCGACGAAGCGGCTGGCCAAAAGACCCTGGCCCTGCGGGTTGCGTCGCATTTGGGCTCTGGCTTCGTTGCTCCTCAGTTGAAGATCCCAGGGATATTCTCCTTCGTCGCGCCTGAGCCCAAATGCGACGCAACAAAGTGTATTCTATCCCACGGTCTGATCAGTAAATGCCGCGCTCCGGTGTCGGGGGTGTCACCAGCTTTAGCTAACGGCGACCTCCCACCGCCAGCTCCGTCGCGCGGACGGTGTTTGCCATCAGCATCGCAATGGTCATTGGCCCGACGCCGCCGGGATTGGGCGTGATCTTGCCCGCGACTCGTCTGACGTTTGCGAAATCTACGTCGCCCACCAGTTTCGATCCGCCCTTGGCAGAAGGATCGCTGAGGCGGTTGACGCCGACGTCAATGACCGTTGCGCCCGGTTTGACCATGTCCGCTCTGACGAACTCCGCCACGCCCATCGCCGCGATGAGAATGTCCGCGCGCTGGCAGTGCTCGTTGATGTGCGCGCTTCGCGAATGGCAGACCGTGACGGTGGCGTCCGCGTGCCGGGCCTTCTGCACCAGGAGCGCCGCCATCGGTTTGCCCACGATATTCCCGCGTCCCAGCACGACGACTTCGGCGCCCTCGATCTTAACCTGGCTTCGGATCAGTAACTCGTGAACGCCCGCCGGCGTGCAGGGAACAAAGCCGCTGCGGTCGCCGAGCATGAGTTTCCCCACGTTGACCGGATGAAAACCGTCCACGTCCTTGCCGGGCAGGACCGCCGAATAAACCGCCGTCGAATCGATGTGGGACGGAACCGGAGATTGAACCAGGATGCCGTGGATGAGCGGGTCGCGGTTCAGCTCTTCGATTAATTTCAGCAAATCCGCCTGGGAAGTCTGCTCCGGAAGGACGCGCGTGAGGGAGTGAAGTCCCAGCCGCGCGGACACTTTCTCCTTCATGCCGACATACACCTTGGACGCGGGATCTTCCCCTACACGCACAAACGCCAACCCTGGATTCACGCCGCGTGCTTTCAAGGCAGCGATGCGCTGGACGGTTTCGGCGTGGATCTGTTCCGCAATGGCCCGGCCGTCGATGAGCGTGGCCTCGGTCGTCACGGCGCAACTTCGATCGTCTCCGCTTCGAGGATGGGCGTCCTGGGCCAGCGGGGGTCAACGCCTTCTTCGCCGGTGACGATGATCTTCCTTCCTTTGAAATCCTTCAGCTTGAGTTCGGGATCGAGCGTGTGGAGATAATTGACCACCTTTCGGGTGTCCGTGCTCACCAGTTCAAAATAAGTCGGCGCTTGAATGCTCTTGGTGCTGCGCACAATGCCTTCGCGGCGGACGATGCGTTTGGGCGGCGGCGCAGTGTCGGTCAGTGGCGGCGCAGCGGTTTCGGGAGTCGTCACGACCGGAACCGGCGCCGGAGCCGGCGGTGTGGAGACGACGTTGCTCACGGCTGGGGTGTTCTCCGTCGTTGTGAGCGGTTGCGACGCGGCCGCGGCGGGCGTTTCGATGGCCGGCGGCGGCGTTTCGGAAACCGGTTGGAGCGTCAGCGGCGGAGGCGCGCTGTCCGACAGCGTGGCGGCGATCGGAGGCGCGGTGCGGTCCGGTTCGGGCTTGGGGGCGGGAGGCGGAGCGACGCTTTCGGTTTTTGTCGCGGCAGGAGTCGGCGCGTCCTTCGCCAGGAGGTTCAAGGCCACAAACGCGTAGGCTTTGTCCGGCGTCTCAATCTCCATCCAGTTTTCGACGCGGCGAATCTCTTTGACGGTTTCCCCTCGATCCAATCGACCGACGACGCTAAAATTCTCCCCGGGACCCGCGCGGAGGTTGACCCGGCTCACGGACACGGATTTGTTGCCGGCATCGATGAAGTCCGCGAACACCCAGACGGGGGTGTTGGCGGGCATCTGGATGCGAGCCCAGGCGGCCGGTTCGCCTTTCTTCGGTTTCTCCACGGGGATTTCTTCCAGGATCACGACCTTCTCGCCTTTTTGGAGTTGGGTGATCACTTCGCCGATCAAGGAAGGCTGTCCGCGGACGTTGACGTGTTTCTGGGTCACCGAAGCGGTTTCCCCGGCTTTGACTCCGGCAAATGCGAAAGTGGAGAGTGCAACCGCCAAGCTGGCGACAAGCTGGTTCGTTTTCATACCGGTGAATTAAGGTTCAATTGCAGCGCGTGTCAATGCAGTCTTCCCTGCTGCGGTCCCTGCGATTTGAGCAGGGACGCGATCTCCACCGGCGTCAGGACGCGCCATTTGCCGCTGGGCAATTCTCCCAGCTTGATGGGGCCGATCTGAACACGGCTGAGGCGTTCCACGGTCAGTCCCAAGGTCTCGAAGAGGCGCCGCACCTCGCGATTCTTTCCTTCGCTCAGCTCCAGTTCCACCAGGCTGTGCGAGTTATTCGCCCGGAGCAACCGCACTTTGTCCGGCTTCAACGTCTCCCCTTCGTGCCAGACGCCGCGGCTCAAGCGAGCGACCTGTTCCGGGGACACGCGACCGGTCACCGTCGCCAGATATTTTTTCCGGATGCCATAGCGCGGATGGGTGATCCGAAGCGAGAATTCGCCGTCGTTGGTCAGGAAAATCAGGCCTTCGCTGTCGAAGTCCAGCCGGCCCACGGTGTGGAGGTTCCTCCATTCTTTCGGCAAAAAGTCGCTCACACTGCGGCGGGCCAGCGGATCTTGGCGCGAGCAAATGCAGCCGCGAGGTTTGTTCAACGCCACATAAAGTTTGCGCCTCGGTTTGATGGCCGTCCCATCCACCGTGACCTGATCGTGCAGCGCATCGACGCGCGAACCGAGTTCCTGCACGATTCTCCCGTTCACCGTGACCCGGCCGGCCACGATGAGTTGTTCGCTGGCGCGACGCGAAGCCACACCGGCGTCCGCCATGAATTTTTGCAGACGCACGAGCATAGACCGTCAGGGCTGCTGAAAGATTCGCGAAAACTGGTGAAAGAACTCTAAGAGCGTGTTTTGAAAATGGGTGGAACGGGCTACCAGCCCGTTTTCGGCGGCAACTTGCCGCCGAACATTGCGGCAGGCTGGTAGCCTGCCGCAACAGGCCAGTGGCCTGTTCCACCCACAAGGCATTTTCAAAACGCGCTCTAACAGAAGAGAAAGGAGACAACAGAGACAAAACTCCGTTCTCTCCCGCGCCATGGTGTAAAGAAGGGACTAGACTTCGGGCTTGGTCTTGGGAAGGCCGGTGACGCGGCTGCCTTCCTTCCATTGCCCGCGCTTTTTCATCAACTCAACGCGCTCGAAACGCTTCAAAACATTGCGTTTGGCGCCCAGCGCGCTGGCGCCTCGGAGACTCCGGTGTTGTGACATAAAGTGCCTTTGTGATTATTCGCCCCGCTCGCCCAGGGGAGCGGGGCCGAGACTTCTAGCAAAAGTCTGGGCAAAAGCAACCGCTTAATTGGATCCCCAACTGGGCGGTGCATCCACGAGTTTTCCGCGGAAATAATATCCCGGAGCGCGGCCTGTGTCGAAGACCAGCCGCAGCGCGTCCAAACCGCCCGTGTGCAGCGGCGGCGCGGTGCGCGCTTGGAGGCCAGCGCAACACGCCCCCAGTATGACGCGCTGGCTGCGCCACCCGAGACCAGGACGCGCAGCCGGTCGCTGCCCATCATGATTTCCAGATAGCACCGTCCGCGCGTCGCAGGCGTGACCGCGCGAACTTTCTTCGATGGTTCGGCGTCATCACTCGTCCGGACGCCGCCGCAAACTTGAGATAGGAAAAAGCTCAGAGCGCCAGGTAGAACACCGTGTCGCCGATCTTGAAGGTCTGATTGGGTTTCAGAGTCACGGGTGCGCTGATCCGTTCGCCGTCCATGTAAGTCCCGTTCTTCGAACCGAGATCCTCCAGGACAAATGCGTTGTCGCCGCGCGTCAGCCGGCAATGGCGGCGCGAAGCTTTGGCGTCGTTGATGACCACATCGCAATCCAGGCCGCGACCGATCACGATGGCGTCACGGCGCCGCAGATCGGCGGAGGATTGCTGGCCCTGTTCGCCCTGGGAGAATTTCAAAGCGGTCGGCAAACTGTTGGCCTTATCGGCCATGCCGGAGACTTTAGACGCTTTCGCGCCAAGCGCAAGCTCTGGGGCATGCCGTGAGCTATTTCTTCAGCCAGCGTTTGGCTTTCAGTTCGTAGCGCGGCAAGGTGCCCGGCTGGACCAGCGTGACGGGCACTCGCAAGGCCAGCGCGTTCAAGAGTGCCCTTTCCACTCGGGCAGTCAAATCGGTCGCCGCGCTTGCCTCGGCAACGGGCTCGACTCGCACCCTCAATTCCGCCAAAGCCCGCCGGTCGGAAATTTCCACTTGATACTCGGCCACCTCGCGGAAGCCACGGATGATTTCCTCCACGGCGCCGGGGAAGACGTTGACGCCGCGGACCGTGACCATGTCGTCGGTGCGTCCGAGAATTCCACCTTCAAGCGCCAATTCGGAGCGGCCGCAGGGGCAGGGGGATTCGGGAGGCGTAAGGCGTAAGGCGTAATCCGTAATCCGCACTCCGCCAGGCTTTACTAAATCGCCCGTGCGGTAGCGAACCAGGGGCGAGCCGATGCGGCCCAGCGTGGTCAAGACCAACTCGCCTTGCGCGCCGGGCGGAGCGGCTGTTCCGGTCGCTGGATCGATGATTTCGGCGAAGTACGCGCATTCCATTACGTGCAACACGCCGGGGCGCGAAGGGCACTCGTAAGTGACCGGACCGACCTCCGTCATCCCGTGGTGATCGAACACGCGGGCGCCGCCCCAGAGTTGCTCGATTCGCGACCGGGTCGCCGGGATGCTGCCGCCGGGTTCGCCCGCGACAATGAGCATTCTCAGCTCGCTCTTGTCCAATTCGATTTTCTCCTCGGCCGCGACCTCTGCCAGGTGAATGGCGTAGGTCGGCGTACAGCACACCACAGTTACTCCCTGGTCCAAGATGAGGCGGAGCCGCGCGCCGCTGCTCAAACCGCCGCCCGGAAGACAGAGACACCCCAGTTCAGCCGCCGATTCGAAGGCCAGCCAGAAGCCGATGAACGGTCCGAACGAGAAGGCAAAGAGGATTCGATCCGCTCGCGTGACACCGGCGGCGCGATAGACTTCCTTCCAATTCTGCAGCATCCAGCGCCAATTTTCCGGCGTGTCCAGCCAGCGCAACGGCGTGCTAGACGTGCCGCTCGTCTGATGGCAACGCGTGTACGACACCAGGGGAAAAGTCAGATTCGTTCCATACGGCGGAGCAGTTTTCTGGTCCGCGACGATTTCCTGTTTCGTGGTGAACGGAACGCGCCGGCTGAATTCCTCCAAGGAAGTGACCTCGGAGGTTACGCCCGCTGCGGCAAACTTCTTCTGATAAAAGCGATTGCTCCCCAGGACTTGTGCGAGCAGTTCCCGAAGCTGCCGGATTTGAGCCGAGGCAATGGCGGATCGGGTCGGGAAAAAGAATTCGGCCATCGGACAGTTCAGGATTGCTTACGGCCCATGAAACCCGTCGCTAGTAGGGCGTTGCTGCTGCGCCGCCGTATCGACCGAAAACCGGCTGCGCGGCAACGCAGCCCTACCGTGCTCATGGGAGGGACAAGGAAACGGAGATTGACCGACGCCCTTTGCGGCTTCTGTCCCGACTCTGTTTGCTCTGACCGCTCCTGTAGCGACCGGGTTGTTACGGCTTAGTCGAGGCATGGACCTGGACGTGGGTTGGTTTTGCCGGCGCTGGATTCGGTTTGTAAAAGGTCACCAGACAACCGCCCGCCGCAGCCAGGAGGATGCCCAGGAAGAATTGAGGTTTGATCGACCCAAGGCCACCAGCCGGCGGATGCGCAATAATTGAATAAACGGCGTTCACAACCGGCGCGCCTGCGAAAACGATCGACATAACCACCGCCGGCGTGCCCTTGGCGCCAAAAGCCAGAAGCACCCCGAATGCGCCAACCGCGCCGACGATTCCCGCGATCAAACTCCACCACATGCCTTTGGCCGGGTAACTCCAGGTCGCGCCTTTCGCCAGGAGCACAGCGAGCGGCGCCAGCACGGCGGTGAGGAAATAAGCGATGCCAACGAACAGGAACGCCTTGTATCGGCCGTTCACCGGATCACTCATCGCCATCTGTCCGGTGTGCAGAAAAACGCCATAAACACCCCACGACAAGACGGTGAGCAGAGCAAAAAAGAGCCACGCCGAGCCCGGTTGATTTGAAGAAGCTTGAGCAATCATGCGTCGAGTCTAGTGTTTGCCCAGATTGACTTCAAACGGTTTGTCAGCGAAGCGAGGAAGATGAATGGAGTTAGCATGATGAGAACGCTCAGGCTTTCCCGAAACGCCATAGCTCTGCGTTGCCGCGCCGCCGGTCTTCGATCGATACGGCGGCGCAGCCGCACCGCCCCACCGGCGATGGGGTCAAGGGCTGTATGCACGGCTCGCAGGCCGTGGGAGCTTCCCAGGTGCCGTCACTTCGGACCCTGGCCTTTAGGCCGCTTCAGCGCCAAACTCCGCAGTGGGGCCGGAAGCAGCCTGAAGGCTGCGGTCCGCGCGGTCTTGGGTTCATGGGCACCGGGCAGGTCCAAGAAGAACAAGTCTGTCCTGTCGTTCCTGCATCTCGGGACGCTGCTTCTTGCCGGCTGCGCTACCTCCACCATCGAATCGCGCCGCCAGGAGCGGTTCTCCGCCTATGCCGCGCTGCCGTCCGAACAGCAGCAGCTCGTGGACAAAGGCCAGATCAAAGTCGGAATGATTCCGGACGCCGTCTATATCGCCTGGGGACCGCCGACTGAAATCCTCGAACAAGAAACTCAGCAAGGCCACACGACGATCTGGATTTACCACGGGCAATGGCTGGAGGAATCCCGCTACTGGACTTACCGCGAAATCTCCCGCGACGGTTCCACTTTTCTGGAGCGCCGGTTGGAGAGCGATTATTTTCCGCGGAGCTACATTCGAGCTGAAATCTTCTTCGCGAATGGCGTCGTGGTCCGATGGCAGACCTTGCCCCGGCCCGCGTATTGACCATGACGCCAACTGAAACAATGCGCGCAAAAAGTATGTCCCGTACGGGACATACTTTTTGCGCGCGGCTGTTTCGTCGGACGCACGATCATTCCTCGCGCGCGCTCTGCATGAAACGGTCGCAAGTGTCGATGTGGGGGTAAGCGCTCTTTAGTTGCTCTGGATCAGCTTCTCGCGACGCGCTTTGAACTCTGTGCCTGGCTTCCATTCCGGATACTTGTCTGTTTGCGCCGCGCGATATCCGACCTGGAACAGCAACTGCAAATCTTCGACCGCGCCGGACAAATCCCAGTCCGGTTTCACTTCGTCGCTCGGTTTGTGGTAATCGCGCGCGATGTAGCCGTCGCTTTTTTGTTGGCCAAACCCAGCGGGCTTGCCGAGGAATTCGCTCCCGCCCTTGAGATAGAGAGCGGGCACGCCCACTTTGGCGAACTCGAAGTGGTCGGACCGGTAAAAGCGGCCCTTTTCCGGCTCCGAATCCGGAGCCACCGACCGGCCCTGAGCCTTGGCGAAGTCCTGCAGCAGATCCTCCAACGTGGTGCTCCCGTATCCGATCACCTCGATTTCGCGCGTGCGGCCCCAGGGATTGAGGACGTCCATGTTAAAATTGGCCAGAGTTTTGGCCGGCGGATAAAGCGGATGCGTGGCGTAGTATTTTGCGCCAAGCAAACCTTTCTCTTCAGCGGTGAGGAACAAGAAAAGGATGGAACGTTTGGGCGCGCGTTTGAGTTGAGTGAAGGCCTCGGCCAGTTCGATCAAACCCGCTGTTCCGGACGCGTTGTCGAGCGCGCCGTTGAAAATCTGGTCGCCTTCCATCTTCGGATTCCGTCCGAGGTGATCCCAATGCGCGGAATAGACCACGAATTCATCCTTCAGTTTCGCGTCTGAGCCTTCCAGCAAGGCCACGACGTTGCGGGAGGCCACTTCTCGGAGCGCTGTCTTGATGCGAAACGTCGCTTTGGTCGGGAGCGCCACGGGGCGGAAATCGCGGCGGAGCGCGCTCCTTTTCAGTGTATCGAAGTCGCGGCCCGCCGCGGCAAACAGTTTCTTGGCCGTGTCCAAAGTGATCCAACTCTCGATCGACGCGCGGTCGCGGTTCTGGTTCGGCGATTGCAGATCGAAATTCTCCCGGCTGTTGCTGCTGACGAGGACGAAATACGGGTAGCCCGCCGGGCCGGTTTCGTGGACGATGATTGCGGCGGCGGCGCCTTTGGCCGCGGCGATTTCGTATTTGTAGGTCCAGCGCCCGTAGTAAGTCATCGCCCGGCCTTTGAACATTTTTTCGTCAAGCTGGCCCGGATCGTTCGGGTCCGGAATCGCCGGATCGTTAATGAGCATGACGATGGTCTTGCCGCGGACATCCACGTCTTTGAAATCATCCCAGCCGTATTCCGGCGCGACGACGCCGTAGCCGACGAAAATCATGTCCGAATCGACGACGTTCACTTCCGGCGCGAACCAGGGCGACCAGACCACGCATTCGGCGGGGAAAGCGACCTCGGTCGTTTGGTTTCCAACCCGGTAGGAAAAGGCCGGCTGTGGGGTGAAGCCGACCATGGGAACACTTTGCAGGTAGGTGCCGTCGGGATTTCCCGGTTTCAAGCCGAGCCGATTGCATTGGTCCACCAGATAATTCACGGTGAGATCCTCGCCTCGCGTGCCCGGGGCGCGTCCTTCGAATTCATCCGAAGCAAGAACTTGAATGTGCTTGAGGAGTTCGTCGCTGCGGATGCCGTCGAGGGCCGTTCGCGTTTCGGCCGCCGCAGGCGCGCCTTGAGCTGCAACCTGCGCATGAGCGGGATTGGTGACGGCGCACAACCCCACCAGAAAGAAAATGCTATAGTTTATTGAGTTCATTTGCCCTTTACGGCCGCCACTTCCACGACGGACCACCAGACGAATTCCAGAAATTTGCCCAGGCCTGCGATCGAAATCCTTTCATCGTTCCCATGGACGCGCGAGCTGTCGTCGTCGCTGGACACACTGCCCACGCCGTACGCCTGAACCCCTTTGGCGCGCAGTTGGGCCGAATCCGTCGCGCCGGTCAGCATCATCGGCAGCGTCACCGCGCCGGGGAACAACCGTTGTTGCGCGCGTTCAAGAGCCTGAAACATCTCGGTGTCGATTCGCGAAGGCGGCGTCGCTGGGCACCGCCGGCCTTCCGCCGGGACCACTTCGACGGCCGGGTCGTTGATCAATTCCCGCAAGGTCGAGGCAAACCGGTCCATGTCTTCGTCCGGCAAAGCGCGGACATCCAATGTGGCGAGGGCGTCTCCCGGGATCACGTTGTTCCGAAAGCCGCCGCGAATGATCGTTGGCGAGATCGAGGTGCGGAGCATGGAATTGTAACCCAGGTTGGTCACCCGAATCTTCTCTTGCGCCATCGCCCCGAGAGCCGAGTCTTCAAGGTGCGTGTACAGAAAAGATTCTTCGGGCGGGCTGATCTTGGCGAGGCGCGAGAAGAATTCGCGCGTCGTGTCGTTCAACCGCATTGGAGGCTGCCAGGCGCCGACTTTCGCCACAGCGGCCGCCAGATGAACGATGGCGTTGTCGGGCCGGGGCCGCGAGCCGTGCCCGCTCGTGCCTTTGGCGGAAAGCAAGATCGGCCGCGGAACTTTCTCCGTCGTCGCGACGCCGACATATTGGACCTGGCCGTCTTTCGCGAAGATTCGGCCGCCCTCGTTCAGCGCGAACTCGCATTCGATTTTGTCCCAATGGCGCGCCACCATGAAATCGATGCCGACATGCGTGGTGCCTTCCTCGCCGGCTTCGGCGAGAAAGATCACGTCGCGCCCCAGCGGAACTTTCAACCGATGAAGCAGGAGAAAGATTTCCAGGCAAACACTGGTCATGCCTTTGTCGTCCGACGCGCCGCGGCCATACACGTAGCCATCTTTGACAATCCCGCCGAACGGATCGATCGTCCATTTGCTCCGCTCGACGCCAACCACATCGAGGTGCCCCATTAAGAGCAGAGGTTTCTTCTTGCCGTTGCCTTTGAGGCGCGAGACGAGATTGCCTCGCCCCGGTTCCAGTTCGAGAATTTCCGAGGCGATGCCTTCGCGGGTGAGGATCGCTTGAAGATACTGCGCGCCCTTCGTCTCGTTGCCGGGCGGATTGCTCGTATCCACCTTGATGAAATCCGAAAGGATGCGGACGGTCTCGTCTCGAGCAGCGGAGAAATCCGGAACCGGGTCAGAGTTGGCGCCGCGAGCCGACGACGCCGATTCAAGAAAGAAGGCGAAGATCAGAGTGAGCGGCAAGCACAGCGGCTGCGAGAATCGAGTTCGAGCTAAATGAGTCATGCGCGTGGCCGCAATGAAACACACAATCCTCCCTCAACTGCAAGCAGTGCGTTCCAAGCTGCCATGAGCCACAGTGCACCCACAAGTTTATCAGTGACCTCGGCCCGTGTAGCGCAGAGTTGCACTGCTGTATCTTTCGAGATCATTCGCAGCCGCGACGATTTCTCGCAGCGCAGATTTTCAATCTGCCGTATCGCCGACTTGTAGTCGGCTGCGCAACAAACTCACCTGGCCGCACCGGATTGGCCAGCGCGCCGCAGAATGCAATTCTGCGATACGGCAGAATACAATTCTGCGCTACTTCCCATGCGCCGGGGCCCTTGACACAGTTCGATAGCGGGGTGGTGCTGCTGCGCCGCCGCATCGACCGAAGACCGGCTGCGCGACAACGCAGCCCTACCGTCGTGTACTTTAACCCTGCAACGAAACCAGCGGCGCCTCGATCGGCAGGAGCACGGTAAATGTCGCGCCGTGTCCCGGCCGGGATTTGACTTTGATTTTACCCCGGTGCGCTTCGACAATTCGGGCCACGATGGCCAAACCCAGTCCCGTGCCTGTGCTCTTGGTCGTGCTGAGCAACGAGGAAAAAGCGCGCCGCCGCTGCTCCGGCGTCATGCCTTGCCCCGTGTCTTTGAAATCAACCGCCACGTGAGTCGGCTCCGGACTCCGGCGGGGCAGGCGCAAGGAGCGGGTGATGATCGTCAGTTTGCCGCCTTTGGACATGGCTTCCACGGCGTTCAGGGTCAGGTTCAGAAAGGCTTGTTCGAGTTGCGTCGCGTCGCCCATCACGGGCGGCAAATCTGGATCCAGCTTCCGGATGAGTTGAATCTTCTGGTTGGTCAATTTGTGGCGCGTCAGCAAGCCGAGGTCGTCGATCAATTGATTCAAATTCACCGGAGTCAGTTGCGGCTCGGCGCTGCGGGCGAAGTGAAGGATTTGCTCCATGATCTTGTTCAGGTGATCCATTTTCTCGGCGATCACTTGCGCGTCCTTCGCGCGCGGGTCGGCGGCCGGGAATTTCAGGTCAAGCGAGTGATACAACATTTTCATCACCGTGAGCGGATTGCGGATTTCGTGCGCGACTTCCGCGGCAAGCAGGCCGATGGCGGAAAGTTTTTCGTTCTGGCGTAATTGCTCTTCCAGATCGACCACGCGCTCGTAGAGCCGCGCCTTTTCGATGGCAATGGCGGACAGGTCCGCGAGCGCGGAGAGAATCCGAACCTCTTCGTTGGAAAAACTGTGCGGCTGTCCGGAATAAACATTGAGGGCGCCGATGGCCTGCCCGCTGAACACGAGCGGCGCGCTCAAAAGAGAAATCAACCCTTCGCGGCGGGCCACTTCGACATTTTGGTAGCGGCTCGAAGTCTGCACGTTCTCGACCTGGATCGGGCGTTGCCGGCGGACCACGATCCCGACCAGGCTCTCGGTGGCGCTGAGGCGGGGTTTGCTGAGGTACTCCGCGCCAGCGCCAAAGCTGGCGCGCAGATCAAGCCACTCGCGACTTTCATCCAGCATCAGCAGCGAGCACATCTTGGCGTCCATGAGCACGCACGCCTCGCGGGTAATGACCTGGAGCGCTTCATCCAGGTGGAGCGCCGAGCTGATGGTTTGGCCGACGCGGATGAGCGACTCGAACAGCCGGGCCTTGACGCGGAGTTGTTCGTAAAGCCAGGTGTTGCGAATGACCAGCGCCGCCTGCAAGGCCAGGTCCTGGAGCAACTGTTCGTCCTCGCGGGTGAACGCGTCCGGCTTCTCGGAATCCACATTCAACACGCCGCGCACTTCGCCGTTGACCTCCAACGGCACGGCGAGTTCGGAGCGCACGTCCGGCCTGACCTCGACATAACGCGGGTCGCGCGACACCTCGCTGACTCGCGCCGGTTTGCCGTGCTTGGCGACCCAGCCGGTAATGCCTTCGCCAAGGCGCAGCTTGAGTGTGGCGGCATCGGAGGGAAGGCCGGAGGACGCCTCGATTTCCAGAAAACGCGTGGTGGGATTGAAGAGCGCCACCGAACCGCTTGAGGCGCGCATCAAACGCACGGCTTCGCCGAGAATCAGTTTCAACGCTTCGGCCGCGTCGAGGGAAGAATGGATGACCTTGCTGACCTGGTGCAGCAGTTTCAGCCGTTCGTAGCGCGCGCGGAGGTCGCCCAGTTCACGATGCACGGACGAGAATAGACCAGAAACCTCGGGAAGGTCGAGTGGCGAGGGCATTCCA
>VHCZ01000153.1 GCA_016871535.1 Verrucomicrobiota bacterium | reverse complement strand
GGCGCAACCCGAAGGGCGGCAGTTCTTTTTCGCCAGACTTCGTTGCTTGCTCCTTACAGATCCACTTCGGGATATGCTCGTCGCTCGCGCCTCGTCTGGCCGAAAAATCCCTTGCCGCGAACGTGAGCGTATTTATGAAATGGACCACTAAGGCCGGGACCACGTGCGGGCCAAAATGAGAATTTCTGGGCGCAGCGGGGAACCAAAGCAATTCTACGTTTGGAATCAGCGCGGGCGGCGCAACTTGCGCGCGGTGAGAGTTACTCAGCTAACTCTTCGCCCGATAAAACTTGGTTCCCGCCGGAGTCACGGAGAATGGACTGGCCGCGCCGGCTTCGTCCTTCCAGGTTTTCAAATCGTCGGAAGACTGGAGCGCGGCGCCGGTCCATTCCACGACCACTTTTCCGCCCTGAAACGAAACCTTCGTGATCTTGGGTTCAACCTGCGGCGCGGCGCTAGGGCCGTAATACGAGAGGAACTTGCTGGGGATGGGTTGCAGTTGGTCCGCAGGCGTTGCATTGCCGACTTTCCGCCAGGCAACTTGAAGATAATCCGCGCCGTTGCTCTCTTTCCAGATCGCTTGCAGCGCGTACTTCTTCCCCTTCTCCAGCCGCACCGGGAGCGAAGCCGACTCGTCCAGACCGGGTTCCTGGAACGTGTCGCCCGCGCTCGTATCGGCCGCGGTGGGAAGCGCGTTCGGATCGTCGAGCAGATCAAACTTGTCGTCGGTGCTGAGGCGCAATTCGCTGCCGCCGTCGCTGCGGACGAAAAATTCATAATCCGCCGTTTCTTCCGGCGTCAGCCAGGCCCGGAATCGGCCGCCGTAGGTGTTCTTGTCCGGAGTCGCCGGAATCACGAGAAATGAGTCCAGCGTGGTCGTGACGTAATCCACGTCCGGTTCGTTCGGATAGCGCGCATTGTTGCGAAGGTCAGCCACGGCCGCGCCGCCGATATTGTTCCACACTTCGAGACCGACCACTCCTGGCTGGACCGTGAAACCGGCGAAGCTGCGCGTTGTGTTGGCCGCGACCGGGTTGCCTGCGAGGTCTTCAACGTTGTTGATCGTCAGGGTGTACCTGGTGCCCGAAGTTTGTTTACTCGTGAACAAGCGCGCGGTCGTAGCGTCCAGCGCAATGGCAGAATTGATCGTCAACCCGCCGGAGGCCGAGTAATTGGCTTTGTTCGCCAACTGGTCGAGCTTCATTGGCTCGGAGAAGGTCACATAAACGGAATTGAAATTGATGCTCCCGGTGGCACCGGTGACGGTGGGGATGCTGCCATCGACGTTGATCGTGGCCTCGCCGCTGGTCGCTTTGCTCGAACCGCTGGTGAGATTGACGCGGAACTTCGAGCCATGGTCCGCCACGGCTAACGCGGGAGTCGTGTAGCTGGCCTGCGTAGCGCTGGCGATGTCGCTGAACGCCGTGCTGCCCGGCGCGGCCTTTTGCCATTGGTACGTGATGGTTTGTGGGCTGGTCGCGACCACTTTCAGCGTCGCCGATTTGCCGGCGGGCACGCTTTGGTTCGCGGGGTTCTCGGTTATTTTGAGGCTGCCGGTGGACTCGATTTCGGCCAGGTAAATCGCGTCGAAGCCATACCCATAGGGTGCGGCGGACGGATTGCCGAACGGCGCGGGCCCTGTGTACTGCTGCGCCTCGATGGCGAATTCGCCGTCGGCGCCCGGCTCAATGTTGTTCCAACCGACGAGAGACCCCGCTTTGTTATCGCCCGAATTGAGCGCGACCTGATTGGGGCCGAGCGTGCCTTTGTCGAACGTTGCTTTGGTGAAAATGTTCTTGTTGACGCTCCCGTCTTCGTGCGCCGCCACAAAGGAATCCGCGCCTGTGATCGTGAAAACGCTCCAGCGATCGTTGTAGCCGCCGCCGCGGCTGACCGTGCCGCGGAAATTGTAGCGCTTCGTGGGATCCAGGCCTTTGAAGAAGAGGATCAGTTTGGTGTTGAGATTGGCGCGGATGCCGGGCAGGCCGCTGTTGCCGATATCGACAATGCCTTTGAACAGCTTGTCGGCCGGAGAGCCTGCATTCACGTTCGAGTTCGCGCCGAAATCGTCGGGCGTGCCGTCGCCTTCCACGACGACGACCACGGACGCCTTCAGATCGAGGCCGGTCTTGAAATCTTTGAGCGGCCCGCCGTCATCGTTAATGCGCAGGTCGTATCCGCTGGCGTTCGGGTGGGTCAGGTCGCTGGGCCGATAATCGTTGTAGGCTTCCCACCGGACTGTGGATTGCGCCTGGGACAAACCGGGGAGCGAAACCATCGCCGCCAGGAAGAAACACGACTTCAGTGATGAAACGAGATGAGTGTTCATAGACTTGTTGGACATTCTGCTGCTTAGACGGAGGCAGGCTAGCGAAATGGAACCCACCAACAAGTAGAAATGTTACGAACAGGTGACGGCGGACGGGCGCATGGTAGGGACGGATTCCACTCCGTCCCTGACTAACCCTTGAAGGCGTCCCTTGAAGGAGAGACGGACCAAGGAAAAACCAGGAGCCTCCGTTGGCCCATCGTCTCTTCCCAGGCTTCGGTCTGCCTCAAGGCTTGATTTGGGACGGAGTGGAATCCGTCCCTACCACGCGAAACAGGTACCTCCACTTCATGGAGGAGAGGGAGGTTCGCCGTTGGAGATCCGAGAGCGCAGAGTGCGCCCTGTGACGGCGCATCAGCGCCACACTTCCTCGGCGGCTTGTCCCTCGGATTCCATCTGGCGGAGGACCATGCCGTGGTAAGCGCCGCGAAGGTCCATGAGTTCCTCGTGGGTTCCGCGCTCGATCACGCGCCCCTCTTCCATCAGAAGAATCAAGTCGGCGCGGCGCACGGTGGAGAGCCGGTGAGCGATGACGAAGGTGGTGCGCCCGGCCAGCAGCGTCGCCATCGACGCTTGAATGAGTTGCTCGCTTTCGGTGTCCAAATTGCTCGTGGCCTCGTCGAGAATGAGGATTTGCGGCGAGGCCAGGATCGCCCGCGCGATGGCCAGCCGCTGCTTCTGTCCGCCCGAAAGCTTGACGCCCCGTTCGCCGATGAACGTCTCGTATTGGCCGGGCAGTTTGACGATGAATTCGTGTGCGTTCGCCCGTCGGGCCGCGTCTTCGATCTCGGCGTCCGTGGCGTCGTGGCGGCCATACGCGATGTTGTCCCGCACGGAGCCGTCGAACAAAAAGACGTCTTGCTGGACCAGGGCGAGCAAATCGCGGTACGTGCCCAACCGGAAATCCCGAAGGTCCGAGCCGTTGAGCAAAATCCGGCCTCGCGTCGGATCGTGAAAACGAGCGACCAGATCCGTCACGGTGGTTTTCCCGGCGCCGCTCCTTCCGACCAGGGCTACGACCGATCCGCCGGGAACGACGACATTGAAGTCGCGCACGACGGGCCGGCCTTCGCGATATTCGAACTCGACGTTCTCAAAGCGGATTTCACGCACGAGGCGCGGCGCGTCTTGCGCGTTGGGCCGGTCCGGTTTGTCCTGGGGTATCGCGAGCACCTCGAACACGCGTTCCATAGCGGCCAGCGAACGTTGCAACTCGGAGAACGTGTTCACGATTTGCCACACGGGATTCAGCAGCAGAAACGTGTACCACTGGAAGGCCATGATGTCGCCGATCGACGCGCGGCCCGCGATGTTCAGATAGCCGCCGTACCAGACGATCACGACGTTCACCCCGCCCAACAGCAGGCCCCACGACGTCCAGATGACCAGTTCGCGGCGATGCGCGAAAAGTTCCTTGCGCAGCACGGTGTGCCGCCCGCGCATGTAATCGAGGAGTTCCCGCAACTCGCGCCGGAACGCCCGCACAACCCGAATGCCCGAAAACGCCTCTCCGACCCGGCCGTCGATTTGTTCGACGTCCTTGCGCAGCGACCGGTAAATCGGCCGAATGCGCCGCGCGGAAATGAAACTCACCAGCATCACCCCCGGAATGATGGCCAGGGCCGTCAGCGCCAGCCGCCAGTTCAACTGCAGCAGCACGCCCACGGCGATCACCAGGCGGATGACCGAGACCGCCGGCGAAATGATGGCCATCTGCAGGAGGCCGGTCGTCGTGTCCACGTCCCCGGTCAACCGCGACAAGATGCCGCCGGTCTTCATGTCCCAGAGCTTGGCCAGAGGCAGGTGCAGCAAACGCTCGTACAAGGACCGGCGGAGCGACAGCATCACTTTCACGTTCAGCAAGCGCTGGCGGTAATCCTTCAGCACTCCCATCATCCGCGAGAGGATAATCACGCCGACGAACAAGGCGCCCGCCACGTGCAATCGGCTCAAACGCGACGGCGTGTCCAGCCCGGCATTCAACAGCACCCGGTCAATGATGTACCGCATGAACAGCGGTTCGATCATTTCCAGGCCTGCCACGACCAACGCCAGAAGCAGAAGCGCGCCGACTCCGTAACGGTGCGGCCAGAGCCAGCGCATGTAATCGCGCAGGTACTCCCGCCGCTTCCCGCGGAACAGTCCGCGGGGTTTCGACGCCGACGGATCCTCGCTGCCCGCTTCAGCCGATGGACCGATTCTTCCCGTTCCGTCGTTGGCTTCCGTCAAATCGTCCAGCCGCTGCTTTCTGTAATCCTCCACGAAGCGGCGATAGCGCTGGCGTGAGGAGCGCGGTTGGCGTTTGGCCGAAGCCGTGGGCTTCGCAGAATCCGATGAGCGGTCGTTGTCCATTTGAGGGCGGCGCTTCGCTCGGGCGAGGGGCCCGTGCCATTGGGCTGTCAACCAGCTTGGCGGGAGAGGTTGCAGACAATCCCAGCAGCGTGTCAAGGGTAGGGACGCGATCGGGTGCAATTGGAACTGTCGGTCAACGAAGTCTTCTCCATCTCTTCCCGAAGGGAGCGATTTACAAAAGGGCGGGCCGCCCTGTCGCGCGTGGAGATCTTACTCTCAACTCTCAACTCAAATCCTCTCTCAACTTCCACTAGCACTAGCGCACGCCCCCGGCCTTCAGGACGTGCAGAGGATAGAACGTTTCGCGCCAACGGATGCCGCCCTGGCGGAGCGTCACCACGGCGGAGTTCAGCATCGCGTAGAACAAAACCGGAACCATAAACGGCGTCAGAACTGCGCCTCCGAAACCCCAGCCCAGCCGCCGCGCCAAGTTCGCCGCAGGCCAAATCAGCGAAGCCAACGCAAGCCCCGCCGCCAGCCCTGGGAGCGTCCCGGTCAACGGACCGATGGCCGCCGCTGCCCACGCAGCCGGCCCGAACACGCCCAGCACCAAAGCCGGGAGGGTTCGATAATCCAGCGCTGCAAAATAATTCTTCTCCATAATTTTGATCATCCCCAGGGCCGTGGCGCCCCAATGGCACTCGGCGTCGTCGCCCCCGATGAAGGCGCGCGTCGGTTTCCCGGCCCGGCGCACGAGCAATCCCAGCCGCACGTCGTCCAGCACCGTCAACCGCAACGCTTCATAACCGCCGCAGGCGCGATAAACATCGGCGCGGATCAGATTGAATGCGCCCATTCCGAGGTAAGCTTTCGGCCTGTCATGGTTGACCCGCGATATCCAGTCCACGACGCTGAGCAGAAAAGCCAGGTGCCACGCCTGGCCGCCGACCGTTTCAGGAGCCACGCCCGGAATCAGAGTAACGTGGCCGGCCTTCTCCCGGTTCGCGACGCGCAACGCCCGCGCCAGGACATCCGGTTTCAGCCAACAATCCGGGTCGGTGAAGAGAATCCAATCCCCGGTCGCCGCGCCGGCGCCCACGTGGCAAGCGTGGCATTTGCCCAACCAGCCTTCCGGCAGCGCGTCCACACGCAGGACGCGAACGCGCGAATCTTGATCCGCCAGGCGCCGCAGAATCTCGTTCGTCCGGTCCGTGGAACGATCGTCCACGGCGATGACTTCGAGTTCGACCCCGTGTTGGGCGAGCAAATGGCGAATGGTTTGTTCGATGCGAGCTTCCTCGTTGCGCGCCGCCAGCACGACGGAACAGCAAATGGAGTTGGACGCGGCCGGGCCGGAGGCTTCGGGATGATGCCCTGAACGGGGCGGGGCGGACATGGCTGTTGAAGTGGACAAAGAACTCCCGTCGTCTTCCCGCGAACTGGTAGGCAGGGCGAGACTGTCCCCCGCGAGCCGATTCGGACGTGTGCCACGGACGTCGAGCGGCTCGCCGGGGCGGACTCGCCCTGCCGGGTTCATGGGCCGTGCGTATGGCCGCTTGGCCATGGGAGCTTCCCACGGCGGCAAGCGTTGCGCCCAGCGAAGGTGAAACAACGAACTCACCGCCTTGCCGAAGAACAGAAACGCAACCGCTGCGAAAAGGAAGCTCACACCGGCAAGCTATCGGTGAAAGCGCCTGCGGGCGAGCAAATGATCGAGTGGTGGAGCGAGGTTCCCGCCGAGCCGTGCGTCGATGGCGATTGGCTCGGCGGGAGCCTCGCCCCACCTTCATTGAGATCGCAGAGTAAAGTCAGGGACGGAGTGGAATCCGTCCCTACCGGGTTCCTGGGAAGCTTCCACGGCCTCCGAGCCGTGCACACGGCCCATGAACCCATCGCTGGTAGGGCGGTGCTGCCGCGCCGCCACATCGACAGAAGACCGGCTGCGCGGCAACGCAGCCCTACCCGGTTGATGGAAGATCCCGCGTTTCATTTGCCGCCGGGGCCGTAGCCCGATGCGGGCGTGCCGTCGTCGTTCAGGTGACCGGTGGCCCAGAGCACCCCTCGCGTTACGAGGTCGAGGTAACGCGAATCTTCCACCGTCGCGTTGTTATGACCAATCGTGGTGCTGAAAACGCGGGTTTTCTTCGGGCCATATTCGTTCACCCAAGCGACGACAAAATCGCTGGTCCTCTCCGCGCCGTTCCTTTGTTTGTAGGTTTGTTTCCCGTAGGCAATCGGGCGCGCGGTCTTGAAAACGTCGATGTTGTTGTAGAGTTCCTCTTTGATCGTGGTCCAATCACTCAGGCCCTTGGCGATGGGGCTTTCTTTGTCGGTGAAGCGGATCGCGATGGGTTCCTGCGGACCGTGTCCGCTGGATTGCAGGCCGAGGTATTCGAACCACAACCCGTGCGGCGTACCCGGCGTGACGGGGTCGTTCGGATTCCCGATGCGATACGAGTGCATGGCGCAATGGAGATTGACGCCCGGGACGCCGTCTCGATGCGGCTTGAGCACGCCTTCGACCTGGGCCTGATCCGAAATCGAGGAGCCGCATTCGTCGTGGATCACGACATCGTAACCTTTCGCGTAATCCGGATTTCCCAGAATCGCCAGCGGCGGTTTCGTGCTTTTGTCGTCGGTGTGAATCTGATCGATGACGAGGTTGGCGCGCGCTTCGAGGCCTTTCTTGAGAATGTCCTTTTGGTTGGCGTAATCGTGGCAACACCCGCCGGTGATCAACAAAACGCGGATTGGTTTTGCGGCGGCGGCCAGGGTCATCGGCGCCGCGCACGCGAGCATCGCCAGCGCGAGAGGGAAGGACAGGACGAAGGGGCGAAGAGAAGAGTGGATTTTCATGCGGGTCTTGTAACGCTTTGGGAAGCCGGACGCAACCGGATTGGCGGCGTTCGCATCGCGTTCGGGTGTCCCCTCAGTTGAGGCGGGGCCAGGCTCCTGCCGAGCCAATGCCACCGAAGAACGGCTCCGCAGGAGCGTTGCTCCACCGTCGCTAACTCAGGGGATACTCGTTCGGGCAATGCAACAGTCTTGCACGGAGACAGCCAGCCAAGGTTAGAGAATTTGACCGAGGGACACTTTGGGCCAGACCTTCAGTGCTTCTTGTGGCAGAATACGGTCATGGATTCACAGGTCGAAGCGATGGCGGGCGCGGCGCCGGAGGCGACCAAAATCCCTGAATCTGAAATCCAGGTCCTCCCACGTCCGAGTGTGAGCGATGCGGCGAAGGACTGGCTCTGCGCCTCGTGCCTGAACCGCGTGGCCAGCGACCAGGATCGTTTCCACTACGACGGCAAAAGCGAGTTCACGTTCCGCAATCCGCAGGGAATCCAATTCGACATTCTCACCTTCTCCCGAACCCTCGGTTGCGAATCGACCGGCACGCCCACTCAAGAGCACACCTGGTTTCCCGGCCACGCGTGGTGTTTTTGCGTGTGCGATCGGTGCGGGACGCATCTCGGCTGGCCATACACCGGCCCCAGCGAATTCGCCGCGTTGATCCGGGAACGCATCGTCCGAGCCTTGCTGGTCCGGAATTGAACCTCATCCCCACATCGCCGCGCCGCATTCGTGCGGGTGATGCGGATAGGGCGAATTAAAATGCCGGCCCAGCGCGACCGAATCTTCTTCGCGTTTGAAAATCGAGCCTTGCCCTTCCGCCATCTGCATCAGCTTCTTGATTTCGTCCTGAGTGATCGGACGGTAGGCGTAGCCGGCGGTGATCGCTTTCTCCGCCAGGTCCAGCCACGCTGGCGAGAACCCTGTCACGACGCCCGGCAGCGACAGCGTAAAACGCCAGGCGATGTTGATCTCTTCCTGGTCCTCCAGAGTTCGATACCACCACTGGTGTTTGAGCGCTTCGCCTGGCTTCGGCAGACCGGCGTTCGTCGGTTTAATGGCGAGGACACCGGCGCCTTTTTCTTGCGCCACTTCGAGGACCTCTTTCCCAAAGCCCCGGTTGAAGTATTCCACGTAGTTAATCGGAAACATCACCGCGTCGAACGGAAAGCTCCGCAGCGCTTCCACCGCGGCTTTCGTCGTGTGCGCGGAAAACCCGATGAACCGAACTTTACCTTGCTCCTTGGCCATTTGAGAATGGCCTCGATCGCCCCGCCTGGAGCCAGCGCTTTCTTCGCGTCGGCCGGCTGCACGAGGTGGTGCAACTGATAAACATCGAAGTATTCGGTCTTGAGCCGCTGTAACGAACGCTCCAGTTCGGCGCGGCAACCGCCGCCGTCGCGCATCTTGGTTTTGTAGGCGAGATGATAAGTGGTCCGGTCGAGTCCCTGCAGCGCAACGCCCAGTTTGGTTTCGCATTCGCCGTTGGCGTAGGCGGGCGCAACATCGAAATAATTCACACCGCGTCCGAAGGCCTGGTGCACAGCGGCGGTGCATTTCTCCTGGCTTTCTTGTTTCAAGCTGAAGCCCGGAAAGCCGACGATCGACACCTTCAAGCCAGTGCGCCCCAACGCGCGTCTTGGCATACCGCTGCGGTCCGCGATGACCGGCGCCGCCGCGCTCAAGCCGACGACCGAATCCAAACTGACGGCTGCCGCACCTGCCGCAGCGCCCGCCACTTTCAGGAATGATCTGCGTTTCATAGGTTCACCTTTTCTGACCACGGATCACACGGATGTCACGGAGAGGGGCGACTTTTCGGGCCGGTTGCCTCCCTCTGCCAGTCACGCCTGCCTGGCTCATGTTGGTCAGTCGAGGCACCGGGTCGAACCCTGCCATCCGTGGTTCTGTGAGACTATCGCACCTGCGCGACAGTGCCGTGGTTGACTCCGGTCAAGACCTGGAACTGAGGCGCTGCGTCGGGTTGCGAATAGAAGGCAGGGCAGGTCAGTTCTCCGCCTACCGCTTTCCCTTCACTCTCCCTGGGAATCCCGACCAGTTCCGCAGGCGTACGAGCACTCCCCTGTGTTCCGCAATCCGCACCGCCACGCCGGCGCGCTGGCCCGCTTGGACGGAGAATTGCAGCGCAGCGACGAAGTCTTTGTCAGCCCCTACCGGAACGAATACCAGATGCGGCGTCCTCCCATCTGGGCCGTCTGCGAGGTTATGTCATTTGGACTCCTCAGCACTCCTGGCCGCCAAGTGAAATCTCGACAAGAGAATAGAGTAATTCAATCAATCCGCTGAGTGGTTTGCCAGCCGTGGTATTTGGCCAGGATTGACCGGGAAGCAGCGTTGTCAACCTGGCGTGAAGAACGAACGAAGCGCCGACCGAATTAATACTCGCGCTTCGTCGCTCGCTCGTTGTGGATCGGTGGATACACCGCCTCGCTCGCTCCTCGCGGCTGGCCAGAATCCCTCCTGGCAAAGTGTATTCTAGCCTGCAAGTGAAGTTAGCTGAGTGTGGTTTGATCGTTGCCAGCAGTTTCGTGATGAGACAACTTGGGTTACAGCATTTCCGCCAACCGCGAATGCTCCGGACTGATTGAACTGGCTCGAACCGACACGCGATGAACGACGCGATCGTTTTTGAACGGATCACCAAGATTTACGAAGGCCGCCAAATCGCGGTCGCGGATATTTCCTTTCGTTTGCCCGCCAACTCCACCATCGGGCTTCTCGGCGCGAACGGTTCCGGGAAATCCACGATCTTGCGTCTGGCGCTGGGTCTCATCACTCCGAGCGCCGGTTCGATCCAGGTTTTCGGCCAGCGGATGCATCCGGGCGCGCGGACCATTCGCCAGCGCGTCGGATTCCTCGCGGACGATCCGGCTTTTCCGAAGGACCTCACCGCGATCAGCTATCTGCGTTTCGTCGGCCAATGTTTCGGCCTGGGCCGCGAAGAACTGAAAGCCCGCCTGGGAACGCTTTTGCGGGCGGTCGGACTCATGGACGACGCCGGGCGCAAGATCGGCACGTTCTCCACCGGCATGAAGACGCGTCTCGGTGTGGCGGCGTCGCTCATGAACGACCCCGAACTGCTCGTGTGGGACGAACCCACGGCGGGATTGGATCCCATCAGCCGCCGGCAAACTTTGGAGTTGCTCGAAACATTTCGCGGCAAAAAGACCGTCATTCTCAGTTCCCATATCCTGGGGGACATCGATCGGGTTTGCGACCGCTTGCTGGTGCTGAACCAAGGTCAACTCTTGTTCGACGGACCTCGCGTTGATCTGGAGAATCTGCTTCCGGAAAGCGTGCTGGAGATTCGGGTCTCCGGTGGTGTGGGCCGGTTCCGGGCCGCGGTCCGCGCTCGATTGGGATGGACGGATCTGGGACGGGACGAGGACCGCATGCGAATCGAGTTGAACGGCCATGACTCCGTTGGGAATGTGGTCTCGTCGCTGTTGGCTCTGGCCAAAGAGACCGAGACCGTGGTTGATGGGATCAATTCCACCGGCCGGCGGCTCGAAGATGCTTATCTGAAACTCATCACTGAAGACGAATTCCGTGGCTTCCTCCGTGCTTCAAAGTAGGGCAGCGCAGATTCTCAATTGGCTGTATCGCCGATTTGCAGTCGGCTTGGCGTCGGCACGTTCTAGTGCGCGCGAATTTGTCCGGCGCATTCAAAAGAGTGCGTTGTCCGGTGCTTTTGGGAGATTCATTGGCAACTTGATCCTCGGGCGCCGCGTTCCCCCTCACCCTGACCCTCTCCCTCGGGGAGAGGGAATGCCGCAGGCCGCGACTCGACAAAACGGGCGCGTGAGCATTGTCGAACAGCGGCAGACAATCCACCCTCTACCCTGGGGAGAGGGCCGGGGTGAGAGGAAAGGAACCGTGATCTTCTCCATGAACACACTCAACTGAAAACAACTCCAGCTTGAAAGCAGAGTCCAAAACACAGTCCGAGACCGATTCCCCGGCGGTCCAAAGCGATCCAGATCGCCGCCCGCCCAAGGACTGCCAGGTCCCGAGCCGCTGGCATTCCATCCTGGTTCTCACCCTGGCCGATCTGGACGTGGTGTGGCGGTCCTGGCTCTGCCGCGGGTTCTTGCTCGCCAGCGCATTGATTACCGTCCTCGAACTCAAGAGTCTCCAAGCGCATCAACAGGCCGCCAGTCAGATGCTCGAAGTGATTTACACGACTTACATCGTGGTGTGGATGCACGGCATCGTTTTCATTGCCGGCGGCGCGCTGTCGCGCGAGCAAGATTGCCTGGCCGACGGCATCCTCAGCCGCGGGATTACGCGCGGCGAATACATGAGCGGAAAACTCGCGGCGCGAAGCCTGGCCATTCTTCTTCTGATCGGGCTCGTCCTTTTGCCGTCCAGTTTCTGGGCCATTCGCCAGGACCAACTGATCCGCACCGAGGACGGTTTCGTCGCTTCCCACGCCCGCAACACCCGGATTGAAGCCTGGGATCCGAAAAAGATTTTTGCCGAGGCCAACGGCACCATTGCCGAAGCGCCGTTCAAGCTCGGCGATTCCGTCCGCACCGGAGACGCGCTGGCGCAACTCGACGACCGCCCGTTGTTCGACGCGCTCGAAAACGAGCGCCGCGGCGAGGAAAACGCGCGCAACGACGTCACGAACGCCCGCCGCCGATTCGAGGAAGCCAAACGTGCCGTGGCGCAGGCTGAAGATGCCATGACGCGCGCCGAGCGCGCGTTGATCGGCAAGGATCTCATGAGCAAGACCGAGCAAGCCGACCGCGAGACCGAGCTGCGTTCGCGCAAACGCGATCTGAAAAACGCGCAGAATCAGGTCGGCATTGCCCAGGACGCAATCAAGACCGCCGAGCGCGCCGTCGAGAATGCGCAAGCGCGTGTGCGCGACGCCCGCAAACGCCTGGGTTATGCCACGATCACGGCGCCGATTTCGGGTTATGTGACGGAAGTTCCGGTGCAGATCGGACAGCCTGTGAACGTGGGCACGCACCTGTTCACCATCGCCCGGCTGGACGAATACGAAGTGCGTGTGCCCATTTACAAATACGAAGAGTTCAAGCGCCTCAAAGCCGGCCTGCCGGCCTATGTCAAGGTCGAGGCCACGGAATTCACCGGCGCGATTGAACGGTTGAGCGCAACGACGACGCCCGACCGCTGGGGCCGGGACAGCAATTACGCGTTCGTCCGCTTCAAAGGAAACGGTTCGCTCGGCCTCCTTGGCTTGAACGCCGACGTGCGCCTGGCGTTGCCGCCGCCGGAAGAGCGGCCCACCAAAGTCACCACGTTGTTCAACGCGCTCACCGGTCGCGGCGCGGACGACGCGAAGTCACGAACGGCATCGGTCACCACCGGTTGGATGCTGATCGGGTTTGCCAAGGTCGTCGGTTGCGCGGCCATGCTCGTGACCTTGACGCTGCTGGCGTCGGCCCTGTTCCGAAGCGCTCTCATCGCGATCCTCAGCGTGATCGGGCTCTACCACATCTCGAATCTGTTGTTTGATTTTGCGGGTTTGCCTGATCTCTCTTACCTGGAAATGGTCCGGAACATGGACAAAGTTTTGGGCGGCATCGCGAGTCCGGTCGATGAATTGACCAGCCTGGCCTGGCTGTTCGGAATCGCGACCGTGTTTGGAATTATGGCGATGTCTGTTTTCATCTCCCGCGATCCCATGCGATGAGGCTGCTTTCCATGAACCTGATGGAATCCCGACGGGATTCCGTCGCAAAGCCCAGGGTTGCGAGGAACGAGCTACCCTGGGGAATTGGGGAAAGAGGGGGCTCAACCCCAACGGGGTTGCGTCTTTGGCGCACGGAGAGGCGCAACCCCCTTGGGGTTGGTTCCTCCGCGTACGCTGCACCCAGGGTAGCTCGTCTCTCGCAACCCTGGGCTGGAGGACGCAATCCCCTTGGGATTGGTGACGGCAGGCCACAGATCCGTGTGAGGAGCAGAGTCCTCTGGCTCTTTCTGCTTCTCTTTGCCGCCGCCTCAATGATCACCACTGCGCAGACCGAGACGCCGGCGAGCGCGCCCGGCATTGGCACTGGAATTCTTGAAACGGTCTTTAACCTGAAACGGCCAAGCGACACCGATCTGCTCTTGCTGCGAAGTGGAGAGAAGTTGACCGGAGCGATCGTGAACCCGTCGTTCCAATTCAGAACCGCCTACGCAGACCTGGAGTTACCGGCCGGCCTGTTGGCCGGAATTGATTTCGAAGGGGCACTAACCTGCCAGGAAGTGATTGTCACGGCCAACGGCAATCGCCTCTCCGGTTTCCTGCAACCGCCGACATTGGTGATTCGCCTGGAGAACGGCTCGCAAGTCGAGACGCGCCGGGAAAAGGTTTCAAAAGCGATTTTTCGAATTCAGCGCGACTACCCGCCAGTGGATCCGCGGTCACGATTGATCCGCCTGCGCAACGGCGATGTTCTCAGCGGATCGCTGATCACGGCTCTAGAGTTCGTGGATGCGAATCACGCGAGAGCGCCGTTCCAATTCAGCGACATCGAAACCGTCACCCTGGCGCCAGGCGAAATTCCACGCGTGACCGCGCGCTTGCGCAACGGCGAGTCGTGGCAGGGCAGGCTCGGCAGCGACGATATCGATCTTCAGCTTGATCTGGGCCCGCGCGTCCAAATCTATCACGGCCGGATTGATGTGATCGATGGCCGTGCGGAGTCTTTGGCCGACCTGCGCTCAGGTAAGGACGCGTTCCACCGCGTCCCTGATATCGCCATCGACCGGCCCGGTAAAATCAGGGACGGAGTGGAATCCGTCCTTACCAAATCCACGGAGAGAGCCAATTCACATAAGGCCGACTCGCTCGGTGCCGGCAGCCCAAGCCGCTCAAGCCACAACCAGGCGAAGGACCGCGACGGTTTGGTGTGGATTCCTCCCGGCACATTCATGCTGGGCAGCCCGCCGGAAGAAGCGGATCGCGGCCTGGACGAAGGACCGCAAGTCAAAGCCACGATTGATCACGGCTTCTGGATGGGCCAATGCGAAGTGACGCAAGCGCAGTTTCGCGCCGTGATTGGCATCAATCCGAGTCATTTCACCGGCGACACCAATCGGCCGGTGGAGAAAGTCAGTTGGCAGGACGCGCTGGAATATTGCGCCCGGCTCACGGCTGCCGAACACGCCGCGGGCAAGTTGCCCGAAGGTCATGCGTACCGGCTGCCGACCGAGGCGGAGTGGGAATACGCGTGCCGCGCCGGGACCACGACGCGCTTCAGTTACGGAGACGACATCGGCTATTCGCAATTGGGATCGCACGCGTGGTTCACGGGCAACAGCGGGTCCACCACGAACCCGGTCGGCACGCGGCGGCCCAATCCCTGGGGCCTTTACGACATGCACGGCAATGTCTGGGAATGGTGCCTGGACCACTGGGCTGGCGGGAGCGCAACCGAAGGACCGGACGAAGGCCGCAACGAGCAAGGCTCGCTGCGCACGGCGCGGGGAGGGTCGTGGTTGTATGATGGCCGTTTCTGCCGTTCGGCCAACCGCGATGATTATTTCAAGTCGAGCCGTTGCAGCGACCTTGGTTTTCGCGTCGTGCTGGCGCCGTTGCGTCCGT
>VHCZ01000152.1 GCA_016871535.1 Verrucomicrobiota bacterium | reverse complement strand
TCGTAAAAAGTAGATTTGCTAAAAACGCGACTCTGAACTCCATATCGACAACAGATTGAACATGACGAATGACCTTCAGAACCGGGGGTTTCATGCATTTCGAACAGTTGTTAACTGGACACGAGTGAGATGACCCGCGTGTCGCCCGGGGCGGCGCCTTCACCGAGCCGGTGGCGAAGCTGCGCAGCGCCGCGCGCCTGATCGATGTGCCCGAGTGGAATGCGCTCGACCCGCAAATCCCCAAGAGCATCTGGTGGCTGTCCTCGGCGGACTTCGTGGGCATTCGCGTCGTCCGTTCTTTGGCCGAACCGACGAACGCACCGGCGAGTTCAACCGCTTCGAGCGAGCAATGAACACCGCCTCTCCCAATCCTGCGGCGGCGGACATTCCGATTCGCATCGGGTTGATCGGATGCGGCGGACGCGGCAACGGCGCCGCTTTCGACGCGCTGACTGCGGCGCCCAATGTGAAAGTGGTGGCCCTGGCCGATGTGTTCAAGAACCGGATGGAGATGGCGCAGTTGGCGTTTCTCACCAAGAACCAGGCCATTCCCCCAGACCAATGTTTCCTCGGCTTCGACACTTACCAGAAGGCGCTCGCGGTGCCGGACGTCAACTGCGTGATCCTGGCGACGCCGCCCGGTTTCCGGCCCATTCATTTGCGGGCTGCGGTCGAAGCCGGGAAACATGTGTTCATGGAGGCGCCCGTGGCCGTCGATCCTACGGGCGTGCGGTCCGTTCTGGCCTCCGGAGAAATGGCCGCGAAAAAAGGACTGAGCGTCGTCGCCGGCCTGCAGCGGCGCCATCAAAACAATTACCGGGAAACGCTCCAGCGGCTTCAGGACGGCGCGCTCGGCGAGATGGTTCTGGCGCGGGTCTTCAACAATGCCCAGGGCGACGGGCAAATGACGCGCGATCCCGCGTTAAGCGACATGGAATGGCATTTGCGCGCCTGGCACAATCACACCTGGCTTTCGGGAGATTTCATCGTCGAGCAGCACGTCCACAACCTGGATGTGATCAACTGGCTGTTGAACGCTCATCCTGTCCGCGCTTACGGCATGGGAGGCCGGCAGGTGCGCACGCTCGGCTACACCTTCGATCACTTCGCGGTTGAGTTCGAGTACGCGAACGGCGTGCGCATGTTCAGCCAGTGCCGTCAGATCAACGGTTGTCAGGATACTTTGAGCGAATCAGTCGTCGGCGCCAAGGGAACGAGCGATTGTTTCCAGACCATTCAAGTCAAAGGCGGGCCGGCGTGGCGTTTTGGAAAACCAACCTCCGGTTTCAAGGCCGGGCGCGGGGACGGCGGCACCAATCTGGGTTACGCGCAGGAACAAGTCGATTGGATTCAAAGCATCCGCGCCGGCCAACCGATCAATGACACGAAAGCCGCCGCCGAAAGCACCTTGACCGCCATCCTGGGGCGGCTCGCCGCTTACACCGGGAAGACGCAAGAATGGGACACGGTCTTGAACGCCGCGCTTGATCTGATGCCAGCCAGATGCGAATTCGGCCCAGTCCCCACGCCGCCGGTGCCGGTGCCGAGCCACTACAAGTATAGTTGAACAACCTCGATGTTCTCATGAATTCATCTGGTCCTGCGCTATTCCCAGAAGCCGCGTCGCGGATTTCGAACGTCTCCTTCCCCCTCACCCTGTCCCTCTCCCTCGGGGAGAGGGGAAAAGACATCCTACGTCCGGAACAGCCGCAGGCGGTCCATTCATCGAAATGCGGCGGTCAATGCTCCCTCTCCCCAAGGGAGAGGGCTGGGGTGAGGGGAAAGGGGATCTCCAAACACCCAGGAGGTTGGCCACTGGAATCGGCAAGGGACCATTCAACTTCAGCCGCTCCGGACGTAGCTCGCCGCCGGTTCCTCAAGACTTCATTACTCGCGGTCGCAGGTGCGGCGGGGATATCGGAGTTCCCCTTCGTTGTCACGGTTCACGCCTCGCCTGATGATCCCATCCGCGTTGGGGTGATCGGTTGCGGCGGACGCGGCACGGGCGCGGTGCTGGATGCACTCGGCGCGGCGACCAAAGTCGTTTATCCACAATCCGGCTATCACACCGAAGAAGTGGCTCAGGCGGATTCGCTGACTCAAGCGGCGATAAAAGTCGTCGCGTTGGCAGATACTTTTCAAGACCGGCTCAACACCTGCCGGGGCGAACTGAAAAAACTCAAGATCACAGTGCCAGACGAACATTGTTTCGTCGGTTTCGACGCCTGCAAAAAACTGCTCGCAATCCCGGAAATCAATTACGTCATTCTCGCGACCCCGCCCCACTTCCGTCCGGCCCACCTGCGCGCGGCGATTGAGGCCGGCAAACATGTGTTCATGGAGAAGCCCGTCGCCGTGGATGGACCCGGCGTGCGCTCGGTGATTGAGTCGGGCGAATTGGCGAAACAGAAGGGGCTGGGAATTGTCGCCGGCACGCAGCGGCGGCATCTCCGCAGTTACAACGAGACCATCAAACGCCTGCACGACGGCGCCGTGGGGGAGATTCTTTATGGGCGCACCTACTGGAACGGCGGGGTCATCTGGGTCGTCGAGCGGCAGTCTCCGTGGAGCGACATGGAGTGGCAATTGCGGAACTGGAATTACTTCACCTGGCTTTCCGGCGATCACGTGGTCGAACAACACGTCCACAATCTCGATGTAATGAACTGGGCGTTGAACGGGCATCCGTTGAAGGCTTACGGAATGGGCGGTCGCCAGGCGCGTCCGGACAAGACGCACGGCCACATCTACGATCACTTTGCCGTGGAATACGAATATCCGAACGGGGCGCGGGTTTTCAGCCAATGCCGGCAAATGAATGGTTGCGACAACAAGGTCGAAGAAGCGCTCGTGGGCACGCGCGGCGCGAGCAATTGTGCCAATTCCATTCTGGTCAAGGACGGCACGCCCTGGCGATTCCGCGAGCGAGACGTGAATCCTTACCAGCAGGAACACCCGGATCTTATCGCCAGCATCCGCGCCGGACGGCCGCTCAACGAAGCCCGCGCGGTCGCAGAAAGCACCCTGACCGCAATCATGGGGCGCGAGTCGGCTTACTCGGGCAAGATCATCGAGTGGGATCAAGCCCTGAACTCCACGGGGAAGCTCGGCCCTGACAAATACGAATTGGGATCGCTGCCGTTCCCGGATGTAGCCATGCCCGGGAAGCACAAGTTCTCCTGATCGGCCAGGAGCCGGGCATGGTTGCTCAGGTGAAACTGGGCCAGAACGGTAGGGCGAGCCTGCCCCAGCGAGCCGAGACAGACGTGTTCCAAGAACGTCGAGCGGCTCGTTGAGGACAACTCGCCCTACCGTGTGCATGGGGCGAGAGCATGGCAATCAGACCAAGGCAAAATGAGACTTCCGGGACTTCCCTGATCAGTTGACCTTCCTCGGTCGGCGGGCTACTTATTCAAGTTATGACACCCGCGCGAACGGCTCGCCGAGTCAGAGGCCTTTGCCGGGACCTCAGAGCTTTCACTCTCATCGAACTGCTGGTCGTCATCGCGATCATCGCCATTCTGGCGGGCATGCTGTTTCCGATTCTGGGGCGGGCCAAAGAGAATGCCCGGCGCGCGCATTGCATGAACAATCTTCGGCAAATCGGCCTGGGCATTCAGATGTATCGCGAGGATTACGAGGATCGCCCGCCGCTTTACCTGGTCGATCCCGGGAGAAAAACTCACGGCTATCCTGGCATGACGAACCAGTACCTCGAACGCGGCTACGTCGGCAACACGAACTCATTCATTTGCCTGTCCGACCGCACGCGCGGGCGCATCCCGATCGATCTGGGCTGGGAATACTTCGGTGATTTCACGACCAGCTACGCCTATCACCTGGGCGCGTGGTTCCAAACCACCGCCGATGGCAAAGCGTGGCTGAAAAATCAACTCACCCGCTGGAACGCGCGTTTCATCGTGGCGGCTTGCCCGTGGCATCGCCATCTCTGGCAGGGCTGGACCGGGACAAACACCGCCGGTTGGGGAAGCCGCCAAACCAAAATGAAAGATCTCGCCCTTCGCTACGACAACAGCGTCGATACCTTCATCTGGCCCTCGCAGAACTGGGATGAAGAACCCTACGTGAAGCTGCGCTGAGGGCACCGAGAAGTTCCGCGCCTCAGTTCAACTCTTTCTCCCGCTCCTACTCTTAATTTATGTCGCACCACACGAAAGCAGGGATCTTCCTCCTGACGGTAGGGCGAGCCTGTCCCCAGCGAGCCGAATCGAACGTGCCCCACACACGTCGAGCGGCTCGCCGGGACGGACTCGCCCGACTTGGTTCACGGGGCATGAGCAGGGTAATCAGAACAGCAGGAGAACTCCACAAGCCTAATTCAATGGCAGCAGACCGCGGCCTGGGGTGGGTTCAGCGCGCCAACGCGCAGGCATTCCGAGCGTCCTTCGGCCTTGCGCTGGCGATTTTAACGCTTGTCGAATCCGTGTGCGGCCAGGTTCCTTCGCAGCCACAAGGAACCGCACAGCCCGCGCCGCGTTTCACGCCTTCCGTGTACCAGCGGTTCGCGGACTGGAAAGCCGCGTGCGCCCGTTTGCCGGGCAATCGCGCGCTCAAGCATGCGCTGCCTCCGAAGGAACTGCGGCCGCTGAAGACCTTTGCCCAGTTCGCCGAACCTCTGGAAGCCTTCCTGGCTCTGTGCAAGACGGGCGAGCTGGCGCGTGCGAACGCCTGGGTGGGCGAGGTTCCGTCACAAAAACAGTTCTTCAACACGGACGCAGCTTATTTCCTCCGGCAAGCCATTCCGTTCCAGCCTTTCGCCCAGCGCCAAGTCGTGCCGTCTGGCGCAGAAGTGCTTTTCCACGGCGATTTTCACGGCGACATCCACTCGCTCATCGCCTGGCTCGGGTGGCTGACCGAGCAAGGCTACCTCCGGGACTTCCGCCTGGCGCGGCCCAACACCTACCTGGCCCTGCTCGGAGACTACACCGACCGCGGCGGCTATGGAGTGGAGGTGCTCTACACCATTCTGCGGTTGAAGCTGGAGAATCCGGATCGGGTGCTGCTGGCGCGAGGCAACCACGAAGACATCAGTCTCGTGTCCCGCTACGGTTTCCTCGCGGAAGGCGCGCACAAGTTCGGCCGGGAATTCAATGCCCAGCGCGTGATCCGGCTCTATGATTTCCTTCCCGTGGTGCTGTACCTCGGTTGCGCAGACCATTTCATTCAGTGCAATCACGGCGGCATGGAGCCGGGTTACGATCCGGGCCGTTTGCTCGATGCTCCGGAGACCGCGCGCTTCGAACTCATCGGCCAGCTCAAGCAATCTCAGTTCGCGAAGACTCATGCAAGCTGGGTCGCCTCGCTCCCGCCGGATGGACAACGCATCGCGACGCGTTACTACCGGGATTTCGTTCCGGCGAGTCCCACGACCCCGACGCTGCTTGGCTTCATGTGGAACGATTTCTCCGTCGTGCGCGGGGAAACCGAAATCAACCTCGATCCGGATCGAGGCTTTGTTTATGGCGAGGGAGCGACCCGCTTTCTCCTGGAACAGGCGGGTACGAACACGCGGCGCGTCCACGCCGTGTTTCGGGCGCACCAGCATTCGAGCGCGCTCAATCCGATGATGCGCCGGCTCAAAGCGACGCGCGGCGTTTTTCGCCACTGGCAGGAAAACGATTCGCTCGGCATTTTGGAGGCCGATCCGTCCGCGCTGACGAAACTGCTCGAAAACACGGAGGAACGCCGCGTGCCGGCCAACTCGGTGTGGACTTTCAATGTGTCGCCCGACAGCGTCTATGGCGACGGCTGCGACTTCAGCTTCGACAGCTTTGGGATTCTGACCACCGCTCAATCCGTGGATGACTGGAAGCTGCGCGTGGTGAATCTGACCATTCCGAGGTGACTCTTGTTTGTGCTCTCGTACTGCAGAATTCCTCTGGAGCCTTCCTGGAATCGCCAGGTTTTGGAGTGCGCCAGTCCTCTCTGCTCCGTAGCCGTAAGTATGCAGTCGAGAATGGGGAGCACACGCGCCCTCGCGTGTATCGACCGGCGCCCCCGCCGGTGGGAACGTTGTATCTGACGCCAACCGCCCGACGCTCACTTCACCAACCGATAGAACCTGGCGCCCGCCCCGGGAGTGATTCGGACGACGTTGTCGTTGCCTTCCACAACGGGGGCCGAGGCGACGGCGGTCCACGTAGCCGGCGCAACGACCGGGCTTTCCTCAAGCCGATAACCCTCCGCGCCCACCGGCCACGACAAGCGCACGTTCCGATTTGGCCCCATCACAAATGCCAGACGCGGCGCGGCGTCCGGTTTGCAGCCGTCCAGAAGATTCACGCCGGCCATCGGGCCGCAGGGGCGGATGACCGCGTAACGCAAGCGGCTGAAGAAGATTTTACCGTAAGGCGGTGAGTTGGGCTGGAAGACAAAGCGCGCCGCGGCTTGCGGACCCTGGTTCACGCCGTTGAATTTCATGTCCGGGATTTCAAAATAGGCGTCGCGCCATTTGCCCGTGCCTTCGAGAGCCACCGCGATATTGCCTTGCGTGAACGCCAACCCGGTTTGCCCGCCGCGGTCCGATTGATAAACCTCAGGCCGGAAAGTTGCGCCAATTCGATCCGGGTCGTCGTAATACGTCACGCAAATGGCCAGCCGCGCATTCGGCTGCGACGTCGGCCCCAACGCCTGGTCGGTGACGGCGAAGTTCATGTAAATGTGTCCGAAACCCGGCGTGCCGTCGTCGAAGGCCGGGCGGATGGCTTTGCGCCGGTCGTTCGGTGGGCCTGCTTCCTCTTGAATCATGTTCTGATCGCCGGCCGAATTCCCCGGCGCGAGTCCCTTTTGGATGTCCTTCGCCAGGTCGAGTTCGGCGAAATTGCCGTAAGCATCGGAGCAGATTTTTGGATCCTCGAAACAATCTGCCAGCGGGTCCCGCCCCGCGAGCGGATGATTGCCCGTTCGCAGGATTGCCAGGTCCACACTCGAAATGGAGACTGATCCGCCTTCAAACGCGAGCCGAGGTCCGCCCGTGAGCGCGCCCGTGTTCACGCCTTTGAGATTCACGGCCGCCAGTGTGAAGGAACGCCGCACCCACTTCCCTGTTCCCTCCAATTTGTGGCGCCGCTCTGCCGGATACGTTCCGATGCCGCCCGTGCCGTCCGTGGCGTAGGCTTCCGGGCCAAACGTCGCGCCGATCAACGCCGGATCGTCGTAGAACTGCACGCACATCTTGATCGCGCGCGGATCGTTGCAGGGCTTGCCCAGATAATTGTCCGGGATCCCGAAATTCATGTACGTGCCGTTGGGCCGCACCGCGCGGCGTTTGTCACCGGCCGGGCCGACGTCGCTTTGGAAGGTCACGGTCTGATCGCCGTTGTTCAGCACGACCAGCCGATTGGTCGTGCCTTTGTTGAGGTCGATGAACACGTAATTCGTTTCCGGCTCCGCATCGCATTTTTCCGGAGCCGCGAACACGTTGACCGCCTCCGGCTCACCGAACGCCCCCATTTCTCCAAACGCCACCACACGCACGATCAGATTGGGAACGCCTTCCGCGCGGATGGTTCCGCCGTTGACACCGCCCGCTTGCGTGCCTCCCTGGGCGTTGGCGGGAATCGATCCCACGAAGCGCGAGCCGTCGGAAGGCCGTGTCCCGTTGGGAATTCGGAACAGAACCCAATTCCATTTCTGATTCTTGGCCTCAACCGGAAGCTGTCCTCCCACGGGGAAGCTCAGTTCCGGCAATGTGCCAATCAGGAAATTGAAATTCCGAGGTTGCCCGGCGTTGTTCAGCAACGCGGCGTCCCCGTACACCTGCATGAGAATATCGATCGTGTCGTTGTCGGCCCATTCCTGATAGGACGCGTCCGCGACGTTCAGATAATTGGCGGTCGCTTTGAGTCCCGAATGCCCGCCAATGGTGATCGGCGTGGTCACCTGGTCGCCGCCGCTCAAGATGCGGAGTTCGTCCGCCAGCCAGGTGGGACCCGGAGGCGTGAAGGAGGCGTCGGTGCTGACGTAATGCACGGTCTTTTTGGCATCAATCGTCGGCGGCCACTGCTCCGGGCTGAATGGACCGGTTGGCGCAGCGAAGCTTTGCGAGCAGAGGCACCAAGCAAGAAACGTAAGAGTGCGGCAGTAGTTTTTCATAAACGAATGCGGTGTGATGTTTCAACCCCCAGCCGGAGTTCACACGGCGCGCGGAACACCCTGCCCGGCCTGGGGAATCATGGCGAAGTGAAGCGAGCCGGCCCCCGGAGTGTCAATCCCTTTCGTCCTCCCATGTTCCTCGCCTAAATCTTCAAAACCATCCTTGCGATGCGGCCAGTTCGGGGCGTGCCAACGTCGCGGTTCAATAGATTTCGTATTGAATCGCGTCTATCGAAAATGCCACGCCCACCGGCTCAAGACTCGTTTTCAAAATCCTTAGGCGAGGATTTGGGTCCTCGTCCTCGCACTCCTCCGCACTCCTCCTTCGTCCTCGATTGCTGGCGATTACGAGGACGACAACGGAGGACGATCCCGAGAAAACTTGCGGTTCCAAGCCCACACGGCCGTGATCACGCAATGTTCGCCAAGGACGCTAAGAAACCTGATCTTTGAGTCGCTCGTTCAACCTTGGTTCAACCCGGCGGCGATGAAGATCGGCAGACCGGCACCTCTGCCCTACCGTCGTTTACTGAGCCGATCAGTCACTCACGGTACGAAAGAAGCCTTGCGGTTCCCTGACAGTGTCGGGATCGCGATAGATTGAAATCGATTGGCTGGCCCGGAACGTCCGGACACGCTTCCACGATCTTAAATCCGTGGAAAACTCGACATGATATTCGCGCCCGGCCTCGGCGCGCGTCCTGGTTCTGGGGTTGCACGGCGATCTTCGGCGGCGCGGGGACAGGCGCCTGCACTTTGTCGATCAGCGCGCGCAGGAGATTGACTTCACCCGGCTGGAAAAACGTTTCGTTGAACAGGACCTCCCATTGCTTGTGCGTGGGCGAGTCCGCGACGCCGTTGATGATGACGTAACGCGCCGCCGCGCCGCCGGGGCCAAACTGGCCATACGTGATCCAGTCCGGATCATCGGCGGCGACCTCGAAACCCACGGAGGCGATGAACTCGTCCGTGTTATCGGAACTGGTTTGATCGGTGTTGATGCCCAGCACTTCCACCGGGATGCCGGCGGGGTTCCCTTGCCTGGCTTTGTAGTACTTGTTGATTTCCCTCTCGACGACCGGCGAGAGCAATTGGCACGCCCCTCACCAATACGCGAAAAGGTCCAGGACAACGATCTTGCCGGCGTAATCGCTCAACTGGATTGGCGCGCCGGTCTTTCGGTTCTTGAGGGTGAATTCCCGGGCGATGTCACCGGTTTCGACGTAACCGGTCGAGGACTGCGCCGCAACGCGCGTCGAGGCGGCCAGGCAAAGGACAGCGGCCAGCAGGTAGCGCGAGGCGATGGAAAGGCGATTCGGGATCATGGCTTGGTTGAGTGGTCAGTGGTCAGTGATCCGTAATCCGCAATCCGGGATCATTCGGCGCACTTGCCCCGTTTTTGCGCTCTGCATCGAGAGTCCGAGTTTGGGCGCAGCTTAGTGGGCCGTGCGCAGAAAACAAACGTTTCTTGTACTCCCTCAGTCAAGGGGGCGCATCTCCGAATGAGAACACTTTTCGCTGAATCGGAGATACGCCCAATGATCAATCAATCCAAATCAATCAAATCAATCCATCAATCCGTCAAAATTGTTTGAGCGCTTGGAGAAAAGTGCGATGATGTGCGCCGTCTCACCTGTCCGCGGTGGCTTGCGGTGAAGTGAGTTCCGGAGCCTTGCGCGGCTGAGGTGAGGGATGCGCCCCAAACCTTGAACCTGGAAAGAAGACGCCCATGAACCTGCCCGACACCCGTGTGGAAACCGGATTGCTGCGTTGAATTCAAAGCTGGCCAAACCATCCTGAAGGAAGGCGAGGTCGGCAACACCCTCATGGTCCTGCTGGAAGGCCAGATTGAAGTTCAGGTGCGCGGCAAAGTCGTGGGCACCTTCAAACCGTTCGAGATCTTCGGAGAAATGGCGATGATCGACAGCCAGCCGCGGAGCGCCACCGTGATCGCCAGGAAGAACTGCCGGCTGGCTCGAATCGATCAGGCGCGTTTCAAAATGCTCATTCAGAAGAATCCGGAGTTCGCCATGGACGTCATGCACGGCCTCGTCGAGCGCATGCGCTGGATGGACTCAGTGGCAGCAAAACAGCAAGCCGAGGCCACTCCGGCTGTCCTTGCGCCGGATGGGCTGCAAAAGGAATTCGAGGAGTTGAAGAAGATTCTGGAAGCCGTCGCAGCGCAAGTTGCTCAACTTGTTCAGAAGATCAAATAGCCAGAATCGACGGGGAAGACTGGGCTCCGAGTCGAACCGCAGATGAACCCAGCGCGGCAAGGCGCAACCAAAGCCGTTACAACGTTAAATCGTTAAATGGTTAAATCGGTTGAATGGGAGAATTTGCGCAAGCGCCGGAAACCTTTATGGATAGCGGTGCGGATGTGGATCCGGGAGAACGCCTATCCGCGTTCATCTGCGTTGATCAGCGGTTGATTTGCTCCTGCTTCCCAGCACAAAAAAAGAGGCCGGAATTGCTTCCGGCCTCTGCGTGATTGTTGGAGGCTCTTCTACTGCTTAACCCGATAGAACTTCGCTCCTGAAGCCGCGGTCACATTGAACGGGCTTTGAGCGCCCGCGACATCGGCCCAAGGACCAGTGACGGAGTCCGCGGACTGCAGGGTACCCGTATAGGTGATGCTCAAGCCAGTAGCTGTCCGTGCCGACTTGATGGTCGGAGCGCTTGGCGGCGTCACGGGTGGCGGCGTAAGCTTAACCGTGGTCACGGCCTGCCCTGCCTTCCCAGCCGCATAAACCTGCGAGACTTCGTCCGCGGCCAACCCTCGTGTCCAAAGGGCCACGTCATCCAGTTGACCCGCGAGGAAGTTTGGAGTCGTTGTATCCGGCCCCAAACCGCTGGCTGGATCCGCCGGATCGGCCAGATTGAGCCGCGCTCCCACAGAGATGTACGGCATATCCGGCGGATTGACGGTCGTGATGTAATCGGTGGAGGCGATTTCGACGCCGTTCAGGTAGAGCCGCAATTGCGCTCCATCACCGCTGAACGCCACGTGCTGCCAGGATCCGAGCGGGAAGGCCGCCGGCCCGGTTGCGCTGACGACGTTCGGACCGGCTCCGATGGCTCCGGACAGTCTGAGCACGTTGTCATTCGGATCGAGCACGAGACCAACCTCGAATTGGCCGGCCAAGGCCCTGCCTCTGGCGTTGACTCCGACGCCCAGATTGCCCTGAGCATTGCGGAAGAAGGCCACATCCGATGCCGTGCCCGCAGCCACATTCACCCACGCGGAGGCGGCAATCCCGGCTTTCGCCTTGGTGAAGTCATCCACGACCACGTAGGTCGAAGTGCCGTCGAATCGCAACGCATTGCCCACTTGGCCGGCGCCCCAGGTCGCGGCGCCCGTTACCTTGCCGGCTTTGCCGCCCGAAACCGCGTTTGCGGCATTGGAGCCACTGGATTCGTCGAGTTTCCAATAGCCGACCAACGAATCGTTGATATCGAACTTCGACAGACGGACGGAGGCATTGCGGCTGATCGTGCTGCCACCAGGATTGAACACCGCCACGCTGTAGATCGCGACATCTGCGTCGCTAAACGAACTGATCGTCAACGCGGAACTCGTCGCCCCGCTGATGTTGCCACCATTGGGGAGATTGCGGCCGTTCTTGCGCCACTGATAAACGAGGTCGCTGCCTGTTGCGGTCACCGACAGTCTGACCGTGCTTCCCGCCGCCGCAACCGTCGGTTGTGGATCGGCCGTGATCGAAGGAGGCGCACCCGCTGGCGGTGCGTTGAGGATAAGCTGGACCGCGTTGAGACCTGAACCGCGATCGTACGAGCCAGCCACAGTGTCGAACGTCAGCGTAATCACGCCGTTGTTAGGACGCACGTTGTCGAAGCGGACGTAGCTCGCGACGGTTCGATTGTTGGCGGACGTGCTTGATCCGCGATAAAACCCAGGCGCCGCATTGAATTCATCTGCGTTCATGGAGCGGATGTAATAGGTTTGAGCCGTCTGGCCGTTGATCGTGAAGTTTGCTTCCTGGAACTGTAGAGGAATGTTCACGATATAGGCGATCACCGTGTGCGCTCCCGCCGGCACATTGCCAAAGGTCAGCGTCGCCGCGCTGCCAATATTCGCATAGATCAACCCGTTCAACATTCTCTGGGATGCCGACGCATCTCCGGTTCCCGAACCCCAGGAGCCGCTGGCTTGCCATTCAAATGTGACGGTGGATTCCTTGTTGTCGCTGTCCACAAGAAGCAAAGGTGGATCAACCCCCAGGTCGGGCAAAGAACCACTACCGGCATTTGCGCCGTTGATCCAGTACGCCTGTTGGTGAAGTCCCGCGATATCGTCGGCGTTCATAAGAGTCGGTGCGCCATTCGCGCCGCCGCCACGGAAGCTGATACCAATGCTCTTCGTGGCCGAGGGTGTGAAGAGAACGGCTTTGACCGGCGTGCTCTTTTCGCAGCCGACGATCTGCGCTTCGTAAACATTCGTCGCGTTCGCCTTGGTCACCGCCTCGGTGGTGTAACTGGTCTGTCTTGCGCCGGCAATAGGCTGTCCGTTCATCAGCCATTGGATAGGCCACGGACCGTTTACGACTACGTTGAAGGTAGCTTTGGAGCCTTCCAGCACCGGCGTATTAACCGGCTGCGTCAGGAAGCGCGCCTTGTTGCAATCGGCGCCCGTCGCGACCGCCAGAAACTCTACTTCGGCGATCTGGAAACAGCAGCCGTTCACGGTCTGCGTTTCCACGACCGTCCAGCGGTAATGTTTGTAGGCTTTCTTGTTCGGGAAATAGAATTCCTGGGTCTGGAATCGCGCCGTGTAAGCCGGAATGTTATCGAGCTTGGCAATCAACTCCCAATTCCCGGAACCGAACGCGGAGATCGTCGCGTCGTTGGATCCCTCAATGGTCACGATCTTGGGATCGCGCTCCGGAGCATCGTTGGCGGACTGCATGCTGATGCCGGTGATGGTCGTTGCGCCGATCGAAGGCGTGACTACGAAGCCGGAAGGCTTGCCGCCGGTGCGAGTGTCGAAGTTTAGATACTTCGTCGGTTTGCCGTCGATGGCGTTGGCGACGCCTTCGGAGCCAGGGCTATTCGACGAACTGGCAATCACCGCATCGCCAGGCTGACTGACGTCGGTCGGCGCTCCGGTTCCGAGCAGTTCGACTTCGGCGATTTGGAAACAGCAGCCGTTGATCGTCTGGGTTTCTACGACGGTCCAACGATAATGTCTGTAAGGTTTGAGGTTTGAGAACACAAACGTCTGGCCCTGGAACCGAGCGGTGTAGGCGGGGATTTTATCGAGCTTGGCAATCAACTCCCACTTGCCCGAACTAAAATCGGTGATCTTGTCGTCGTTCGAGCCTTCCAGGGTGATGATCTTCGGATCGCGCTCCGGCGCGTCATTGGCTGACTGCATGGTGATCCCGGTGACGACCGTCCGGCCGAGTGAAGGAGTCACAACAAACCCGGAAGGTTTTCCGTTCGTCCGTGTATCGAAGTTCAGATACTTCGTGGGCTTGCCGTCGATGGCGTTGGCGACGCCTTCAGAACCGGGGCTATTCGACGAGGAAGCGATCACGGGATCGCCAGGCTGAGTGATGTCGTTTGGCAACGTGCTGCCGAGCAATTCCACTTCCGCAATCTGGAAGCAGCAGCCGTTCACAGTCTGAGTTTCGACCACAGTCCAGCGGTAGTGCTTATAGGGTTTCTCGTTGTCGAAGAGGACGGTGTAGGTCTGGAAGCGAGCGGTGTAAGCCGGGATATTGTCGAACCGTTTGATCAATTCCCAATTCCCGGCGCTGAAGTTTGCGATGGCCGCGTCATTAGATCCTTCCAGGGTCACGATCTTGGGGTCACGCTCCGGCGCGTCGTTGGCGGACTGCATGGTCAAACCGACGACGCGGGTGATTCCGACCGCCGGCGTGACGACGAAACCGGAAGGCTTGCCGCCCGTGCGCGTGTCGAAGTTCAAATACTTCGTCGGCTTGCCATCGATAGCGTTGGCCACGCCTTCGGAGCCGGGGCTGTTTGAAGAACTGGCAATGACAGGATCGCCAGGCTGGGTCACGTCCTGAGGCAATAACGTGCCGAGAAACTCGACTTCGGCGATCTGAAAGCAGCAGCCGTTTACGGTCTGCGTTTCCACAACCGTCCAACGGTAATGCTTGTAGGGCTTTGAATTCTCGAAGTTGAAGCTCTGCGGCTGGAATCTCGCTGTATAGGCTGGAATGTTGTCGAGTTTGACAATCAGTTCCCAATTGCCCGACGCGAAATCCTTGATGGCGTCGTCATTCGATCCTTCCAGCGTAATGATCTTGGGATCGCGCTCCGGCGCATCGTTGGCCGATTGCATGGTGAGACCGGTGACGACGGTCCGTCCGATTGACGGAGTGACAACGAAGCCTGAGGGCTTGCCGCCGGTCCGCGTGTCGAAGTTCAGGTATTTTGTCGGTTTACCGTCGATGGCGTTGGCGACGCCTTCGGAGCCGGGACTGTTGGACGACGAGGCGATGACAGGGTCGCCCGGTTGGGTAACGTCCTGTTGCGCCTGAACGGTGAGAGCCGCCGTTGCAAAAACGGTGACCAGGGAGGATAGGACTAGTGGGGTTGTTTTTTTCATAGTGCTTCTTCGCTATGCTGGGAACTTTGAGTGCGATCCTTTTCTCAGTTTCTAAGACCGAAAGTCAAGACCATTAGAAGGGCGACGCTAGTTTTGATGCGGCGCTAATTGAAGAAAATTGCGCGGCTTTGAACACAACTCCGCACAGCGCGACGGGGCCGCAAGCAAACGAGGAAGCCTCTGCCATGGAAATCCGAAATAACGCTGTAACGCCTGTAACGCCTTCGGTTGCGGATTTCCGCTCTGGGTAATCCGTGGTTAATTTGCCATCCTGATCAGCCCGCTCGCTTGCTTTCCCAAAGGCGATCCTTAGTGGTCCATTTCATAAATACGCTCACGTTCGCGGCAAGGGATTTTTCGGCCAGACGAGGCGCGAGCGACGAGCATATCCCGAAGTGGATCTGTAAGGAGCAAGCAACGAAGTCTGGCGAAAAAGAA
>VHCZ01000151.1 GCA_016871535.1 Verrucomicrobiota bacterium | reverse complement strand
AGCGGCACGAACGTCCCGCCTGCCTGTGCGTGGCCGCACGCAGACAGGTCGGGCAGGAACAGAATTTGTTTCGGATTTCGGATTTGACGGCATTAAGCCTTGCGGATTTGGTGGCAGCCGGCGATCCCCAAAGAATCATGACTGATCCAAAACTGACGGAGTTGTTGTCCGTGTGCCGGCGCCTGATTGAGGACGGCGTGCTGTTGGACAGCGAAGTGCAATATTTGAAGCGGTGGCTTCAGGAAAATCCCCGCATCGCCTCCCGCTTTCCAGGGCAGCAAATCGCGGCGCGGCTCCAGAGGATCTTCGCTGATGGCGCCATCACGGAGGACGAACGGATTGAACTCCTGTCCCTCCTCCGCAAAGCGGCGCGCGACTCGACCCCGCGTCCAGCCTCGACCGCGCCGCCGGTCGAATGGACGTTTGACGCCTCCCTTCCGGAAGTGGAGTTCATGAACCGGCACTTTTGTCTGGCGGGCCAGTTCTATTGCGGCTCCTTTCGGTGGTGCAAACACCAGGTCGAGAAGCGGGGCGGGGACGCGCAGCCGGAGCTGAATCCTTCCACCGACTACCTGGTGATCGGCGCGGTCGGCGGTCCCGATCCTGCAGACATGCGGAAGGCCGGCCAGTTCCGCGAAAGGCTCCGAATCATTCCCGAAGCGCACTGGCTCCGGTTCCTCACGTGAGCGGCACGAACAACATCAAACTTGCTTTTCGAGCCGCGCGCACAACACTTGGCGCACTCCGTATTCACAGATTGACCGTGATTCAACATCAGACACTTGAAAGCCATGCAAACGCACCCGCCTTCACTCGACCGCCGACAGTTCGTTCAATCCGTGGCCCTCGCCGGCGCGGCCTCCGCGTTGGGATTGGGTTCGGATTCCGGAGTCGAGCCTTCTGCCTCCGCGCGAAAAATCAAGCTCGGCCTCGATAACTTCGCCGTCCGCGACATGAAATGGAAAGCGCCGCAGTTGATCGATTACGCCGCGTCGCTCAAGACCGACTCGCTCTTCATCACCGATTTCGGCCCCTTCGAGAGCCGCGAAGACAAGTACCTGAAAGAGATCCGCGTCCAAGCCGAGGACAAAGGCCTCCAAATCCAACTGGGCAGTTGGAGCATTTGCCCGACCTCGAAGGCGTTCCGGAAAGACTGGGGCACCGCCGAGGAACACCTGGCGCTCGGTTTGCGCATGGCCAAAGCGCTCGGTTCGCCCGTGTTTCGCGTCGTGCTCGGCAACGGCGACGACCGCCGGAGCGAGGGCGGCATCGAGGCGCGGATTGAGGACACCGTCCAGGTTTGCAAAGCTTGCCGAAACCGCGCCCTGGACGCCGGCGTGAAAATCGCCGTCGAAAACCACGCGGGCGACATGCAAGCGTGGGAACTGGTCACGCTGATCGAAGCCGCCGGCAAAGACTACGTGGGCGCGAACATGGATTCGGGCAACGCGACCTGGACCATGGAAGATCCGCTCGCGAGCCTGGAAATCCTCGCGCCTTACGTCGTCACCACGAGCTTGCGTGATTCGGCTGTTTGGGAATCTGAAAACGGCGCCACCGTGCAGTGGACCGCGATGGGCGAAGGCACGGTCGATCTCAAAGCGTATTTCGCTAAGTTTGCGGCGCTCTGTCCGGGCGTCCCGGTCCACATCGAAACCATCTCCGGGTTTAACCGCGAGATTCCTTATCTGCGGGAGGATTTCTGGAAAGCGTGGCCGAAAGCGCGGGCCAAAGATTTCGCGCGTTTCGTGGCGTTGGCCAAGAAAGGCAAACCGCGCGAACCACGCCGCGGCGGCAACGCCCAGGAATTCCAGAAAAGCGAGATCGAGAAGAGCATCCAGTATTGCAAAGAAGCGCTCGGTCTGGGGTTGAAGGCGTAGCTTTTCGTTCGAGGCGCTACCCAAAGCGCAGGCCGGCAAAATTCAAAATCAATGCAGCGCAAACTCAAACTTGGCTTCGACAATTACGCGATTCGCTCGCTGGGCTGGAAAGCGTCGCGATTGCTCGATTACGCGGCGTCGTTGAAGGTGGATGCGATTCTGCTCTCGGACCTGGATGTTTACGAGAGCCACACCGAAGCGCACCTGAAAGAACTGCGCGCCAAAGCTGCGTCAGTCGGAGTGGAAATTCAGATCGGCACGTTGAGCGTTTGCCAATCCTCCGTGCTTTGGAGCGGCCGGTTTGGGTCGCCGGAAGAGCATTTGAAACTGACCATCCGCATCGCCAAGGCGCTGGGATCGCCCGTCGCGCGCTGTGTGCTTGGGAAAGTCGATGACCGCCGCAGTCCTGGCGGGATTGAGGCTCGGATCGCTGAAACCGTTCAGGTTCTCAAAAATGTTCGCAGTTACGCCGTCGATTCCGGCGTCAAGATCGCTCTCGAAAACCACGCGGGCGACATGCAAGCCTGGGAACTGGTGAACCTCATCGAGGAAGCGGGCCGCGATTTTGTCGGCGCCACGATGGACACCGGCAATTCGACCTGGGCCCTGGAAGATCCGCTGACGAACCTGGAGATTCTCGGTCCGTACGCCCTGAGCACCGGCATCCGCGATTCGATGCTCTGGGAAGTCCCGGATGGCGCGATGCTCCAATGGACCGCCCTGGGGGAGGGTCTGGTCGATTTCAAGACATACTTTGAGCGCTTTGCGGAGCTTTGCCCGCACACCCCGATCCAATTGGAAACCATCTCCGGGCGGCCCATTCCCATTCCCTATGGGCGCGACGAATTCTGGGAAGTGTACCCCAAAGCGCGCACGCGCGAGTTCATGCGTTTCCTGGCGTTGGTCAAGCGCGGTTCGCCTCGCAAACCCTTCGCCATCCCCGCCGGCTCCGACCCGCAAGAGGCGGAGCAGGAATTTCAAAGGGCCGAGCTTGAGCGCAGTGTGAAATACTGCCGCGAAGTGCTAGGTTTGGGACTGAAATCCTGAGCGGCGAGTACGAGAGCCGATACACGCTTCCTTGCGGCCCAGTTGCCCGCGGCGATAAAATCAAACTCGCATGATGCGATCTCTGAGAAACGCGCAAATCGCCGTGCCGTCTATATTCTTTGCGTCTTTTCCTCTATTATTGGAGGCCCTGGTTGCGTCCACTCTCCCCGTGAACGATCCCCCTCACCCCATCCCGCTCCCCCTCGGAGGGGGGAAGGGTGTCCGCAGGACGGGTGAGGGGGCCGTTCACGGGGCCAAAGTTCAATTCACCGCCCCTTCCTCCGATCCGATCGAGTTCTTCGAAAGAAAAATTCGCCCGATCCTGGTCGAACGCTGCTACGAATGCCACTCCGCTGACGCGAAGAAGCTTAAAGGCGGCTTGCGGCTCGATACCAAAGCCGGTTGGACGAAAGGCGGCGATTCCGGACCGGCCATCATTCCCGGCACTCCGGACGAGAGCTTGCTGATCAAAGCGATTCGCTCCGCAGACCCTGACGCGCAGATGCCACCGAAAGGGAAACTTCCCGACCACGAAATCGCGGCGCTCATCGAGTGGGTCAAACTCGGCGCTCCTCAAGGAATTGCTAATTTCAGATCTCAAGTTTCAAATCGGGAGCTGCAGGCCGCTCACTGGGCTTATCTGCCGCCTAAAAAAGCCCGACCACCGGAGGTCGCCGACACAAACTGGCCGCGCACGGACATTGATCGGTTCATCCTGGCCAGGCTCGAAGCCAAAGGCCTTCGGCCCGTGAAGGACGCCGACCCACCCGCGCTCGCCCGGCGGGCTTACTACGATTTGATCGGCCTTCTGCCGACACCGGACCAGATCGACGCCTTTGCCAACGACGCTGCGCCCGACGCGTTAGTCCGGCTGGTGGACCGCCTGCTGCAATCGCCACATTTCGGCGAGCGTTGGGGCCGGCATTGGCTCGATGTCGTGCGCTTCGGCGAGTCCGTCACGTTGCGCGGTCTGGTCTTCAAGGAAGCCTGGCGCTACCGGGATTACGTCATTGACGCGTTCAATCGGGATCAACCCTTCAACCAGTTCATCCAGGAGCAGGTTGCCGGCGATTTGTTGTTATCCGCGAGTCTTGACGAACGCCGCCGCCGGTTGATCGCCACGACTTTTCTCGCGCTCGGCAACACCGTGCTCGAAGAACAAGACAAAGCGCAGCTCCGCATGGATGTCGTGGACGAACAACTCGACACGCTGGGCAAAGCGTTCCTCGCGCAGACGCTCGGCTGCGCCCGCTGCCACGATCACAAGTTCGACCCGATCCCGACTCGCGATTACTACGCGTTGGCCGGAATCCTACGCAGCACGAAAACGCTCGCGCATGCCAACGTTTCGAATTGGATCGAGCTGCCGCTTCCCATCGAACCGGAACAGGAAGCCAAACTCCGCGAACACGAAGGCGCCGTGGCGGCCCTTCAGGCAAAAATCAAATCGGCCAAGGAGGCCGCGGCGAAGCTGGCCGCGTCAGCTAAATCAAATTCCGCAATTGCCGCCTCACGATTGGCTCCGCGCGATTTGCCGGGGGTGGTAGTGGATGATCTCCAGGCCAAACGCGTCGGCGAATGGAAACAGTCTCAGTATTCGGGCCGGTTCATTGGCGACGGCTATTTGCACGACCTGGACACAGGCAAAGGGGAGAAAACGCTGACGTTTCATCCGGAACTGCCCCAGGCCGGGAAATACGAGGTGCGTCTGGCTTACGTGCCTGGCTTCAACCGATCCTCAGCAGTGCCCGTGACGATCCTGAGCGCCGATGGCGAAACCGTGGTCCACGTCAACGAGCAGGAGCCGCCTGCCCTTGCAGGCCGGTTTGTTTCTCTGGGCCAATTCCGCTTCGAGCAAAACAACCAGGGTTATGTGCTGGTCTCGAATGAAGGAACCCAAGGCCACGTCATCGCCGATGCCGTGCAATTCATCCCGATCGAAGACCTCGCTGCCGACATCGCTCGACGGGATTCCAAAGCGACGAAAGAGTCCGCCCACACGCCCGCCTCCGAACTTGCGGATGAGTTGCCGAGACTGGAGGCGCAACTCAAGTCGCTCACCGCGAACGGTCCGAAGCGGCCCATGGTCATGTCCGTGCAGGAGGAAGAGGAAATTGGCGACACGCGGATTCACATTCGCGGGAGCGTTCACAATCTTGGCGAAAAAGCGCCGCGCGGTTTCCTGCGCGTTGCAACCCATGGCATGCCCCTGGCCATTCCGGACAAAGAGAGTGGCCGGCGTCAGTTGGGCGAATGGCTGGCGAGTCCGTCCAATCCGCTGACCGCGCGCGTCATCGTCAATCGCGTCTGGCATTGGCTCGTTGGCGCAGGACTGGTCCGCACGGTGGATAATTTCGGCACCACGGGCGAATTGCCTTCGCATCCTGAGCTGCTGGATTACCTGGCGGTTCGATTCATGGAGGAGGGATGGTCGGTCAAGAAACTGGTCCGGGAGATGATGCTGTCGCGAGTGTACCAGCTTGGCGCCAATCCCGATTCAGAGCCGGCGGTGTCGGAGAGAGAATGGAACCGGAGTGTCGGAGCATCGGGGTATCGGGGAAATGAATCAGACACCGATACACCGACACACCGACACGCCGACGTGCAGCTCCCGCCTGCAAATCTCAAATCTCAAATCTCAAACCATGACGTCGATCCCGAAAACCGCCTTCTTTGGCGCATGAACCGCCGCCGCCTTGACGCCGAGTGCATTCGGGACACAATCCTTTTCGTGAGCGGCCAACTCAACCTCGAATCGGGCGGGGCTACCATCAAACCCGGCACGACGGCGGACTATGGATATCAGGACACGGCCACGCGCCGCAGTGTCTATGTGCCGGTCCTGCGCAATGCGCTGCCGGAGATTTTTGAGGTGTTTGATTTTGCCAATCCAAGCGTCGTGAGCGGCGCGCGGAACGTGAGCACGGGGGCGCCGCAAGCCTTGTTTCTCATGAACCACCCTTTCGTCCTCGAGCAAGCCCGGCGCGCCGCCCAACGAATCTTCTCCGCACCAGGCCTCGATTTGGAGGCCCGGATCCGACTCGCCTACCGGACCGTGCTGGGACGGTTGCCCTCCGAAAGCGAACTCGCCCAGGCTGCGAGACTTTTGGATATTTCGCCAGAGAGCGATGCCGGCTCACGGCGCCAGCAAGCCTGGGCGCAGTTTTATCAAGCGCTGTTCGCGTCTCCCGATTTTCGCTACGTCAATTGAACTCTTGTTCGTGTTCACCCAGATGATTATGGATCGATCCGGACGCGGTAGAATTGCGCGGACTCGCTTTGGGGCGTGATCGTGAACTCCACGTCATGGCCGGTGCCGGGCAGGTTGTTGGCAATGGGCAGCCAGGCGCCGCCGGAAACTCCACGGGCGGCTTCGATGAGGTAGGTTCGGCCTTTCACCGACGGCCAGCGCAGCGTGACTTCGTTTTGAGACGCGATTCCAACAGCCGGCGGCTTGCTGGCTCGGACGCGGAATAGCGAGCTGGCATCGATCGGGTTCGTTCCCAGGGTGAATTCGAGGAGGTTCGAAAAACCGTCGCCGTCCGCATCGAAATCCGCCCGGCTGAGCGAATTCAACGTCGAGCCGAAGTAGCGCAAGCGCCAGGAGTCCGGGATGCCGTCCCGGAAAGCGGACCCGGACCGGTCGCTTGCCGCCAGCACGCCGTCCACGACTTTCACCGGCAAAACCGAAATGCCATTCAGCGAGGCGGAGACGTGATCGAAGTGAACGCGGTAAGCGGCGGTGCGCGACGCTTGCGCCGGCACGGTGAACCGCAGACTGCCCACCTCGCCCAGACCGCGCACTCCGGGCACGGAATGATCGAGCCACGCTGCGGCGTAATTCGCGCGCTCTTTCGAGGTGGTGAGGATCGGTTGGCCGAGTTGAGGAACCGGGGTGAACACAACCGGGTCGGTCAAGGGCGGCGAACCGTCGAGCGGTTCCGCCGTCACATTGAACATGAGCACGCGCATCGGATAATCCCCGGCCACTTCGGCCCTGATAGGAACGTGGACCGTTTGGCCCGGTTCGATGCGCAGGTCGTCCGCCTGGAATATCACGGATGGTTTCTGGCCAGTGGCCGCGCGCAACGCATCGGCAGGGCGATTCGCGAGCGGTTGGACGGAAGGAGGGTTCTTGTTGTTCAGCGAGCCACGAAATTGATTTTGAATGGCCGCGGCTTGCCGCTGCCCGTTCACCCAGAATCGGGCGTACCATTTGAGCGAAGGATCGAGCGCGCGGCGGAACGTTACGAACACGTCGGTGACATTGAGCTTGCCGTCACCATGCGTGATGCCGTCGATGGTGGTGGTGCTGCCATCGAAAACGTTCGTCGTCACCAGGCCGGTCGCGTTGTTGCAGCAGGAGTCCATCGAATCGAAAAAATCCGTGCCCGCCGGCGGGACGTTGAAGGCGTACGTGGCGGACTGGAAAACCTGGTACACGTCGTTGTTCAGGATGTTGGTGTCCCCAAAGTCGCCAGCATTGAACCAGCGGAACGGCGCGATGTCGCCGACGATGTAGTGCAGCTCGCCGGGGCCGACGCCGCCGGTGACGACTCGGACATCCTTGGTCGCATTGAGGCCGCCGCTTCCCAGCGGGCCGTCCTTCGGCGCGTCGATAAAGACGTCGCGCGAGAAGGCATCCGTTCCGGAAGGCCGGCCCACTTGAATCCGGTAATTGGACCCGCCCGCGGCCGCGGCGGGGATAATAAAGGAGTAGCCGCCCAGGACGGCGCGGCCGTCGGCGCCGAAGAATTTTCGGTCGTGCGCGATGGAAAAACTGATGAGATCGTGGCCACGCGTGTCGAAGAGATTCGTCCGGCCGACGACTTCGAACCAGCCGACGCCGAGAAGGTTTTGGGTCGCGTTCGTCACCAGGGGGTTGCGGAAGACCGGGACAAAGTTCGTGGAGATGATGTCCCCTTGCGGGGTTCCGTTGGTGAAGACCTCCGTTTTGAAGTAATCGAACATCAGGGGAGGAATCACGCGGTCGAACACCACGCCCTGGGACGCCTCGAAGACCGGCTCCGTCAGCATGGATTGGAAGGCGAACGCGCCCGGAGTCAGGCTGGCCGCGCCACTGAGATTGGTCACGGTAATATTGAATTGAAGTTGATAGATCTTTTGGCTCGGCAAGATGGAGAGGGTCACCGGCGCGATGAACGTTTGCCCGGCGGAACCCATGAACTGGCTCGAAGCCTCGCCGCGCTCGAACCCGAAGCTGATCCGGTTGGCTTGAAAATCATTTGGGAAAAACGTTTTGGTCGTGATTTCGCTGGGTTTGTAGTTGCGCTTGAAGCCGCGGGCGCGAAACGTCACCGCGTTGGTGATTTTCAGGCTGAGATCGTTTCCGAGGGCTTGCCCGCTCGGCGCCGCGTTGGTCGGATCCGAGCCATCCAGCGTGTACCACAGGTCCGCGCCGGAGGTGTCGTTCGTCAACACGAACGACGCCGGGTTGTCGCCGATGATGACCGGCGTCGCGACCTTGAACTGAATGCGCGCCTGGACGATGTCGCTGGGGCGGCGGCCTTCGGCGGCGCTGAGCGCTTTGACCGTCACATCCGGCCGCGGGTCGAGCAACGTCGGCTTGACCTGGCTCGGCGGCACGCCGTCCTGATACGGGGGCGCCGGCTGGCTGTTGCTCGAATTGGGCACCGGGACGGTGTCCGCGTCGAACAGGCCGGGCGTCGCGCCACTGGTGAAAAACGTCTGAGTGCGTTCCTCGGCCAGGATCGCGATGATGACGTCATTGTTGAAGATCGCATCCGAGAACGGCGAAAGTTTGGAGACGACCGTGCCGGTGTCTTTGTCCAGGACAAAGGTAACCTGGCCAATCCTTGGGCTGGCGACCTTGGGCAGCTTGGGTGTGGTCTGGATGCGGCGGTGCGCGGCGTTTCCCAAGTCGGCAATGAGCAAACCGTTGTCGAAGTCGCGGGCAAGTCCGGCCGGGGAATTGAAAGTGGCGGCGCTCAACGGGCCGTCCTGCAAACCGGGTTGCCGGGGAGTGCCCGCGTAAGTTTCCACGGAGTAACCGTTCTTTTCCGGGAAAAATGCCGCGATGACCGGGGCGAAAAACACGCGGCGCAGCGTGTGATTGCCGCTGTCGCTCACGAGCAGGCCCGTTGCGCCGCCCAGCCAGATCAATCCTCCGGGTGAAGCGAAAGAGGCTTCGTCGGCAAAGAATGAATCGTTGATGCCGCTGCCCGTGGGGGAGTTCCGACCGGCCAGCAAGCTCACGGTTCCGTCCGTCTTGATCAGCTTGATCGAATGATTGCGGGTATCCGCGACGTAGAGTTCGCCTGCGCTGCCGAGGGCGAGGGCGGAGGGTTCGAGGAAATTCGACGACACCGTCGAGACGACGTTGCTTGCGTCGATTTTGCGGATGGCGTTGTTCTTGGCATCGGCGACGTAGATGTTGCCGGCGGCGGCGGCGGCCAGTCCGATCGGGCTGTTGAACCGCGCCACGCCCAGGGGGCCGTCCACTAATCCGGATTGGCCTGCGGCGCCCGCGAAGTTGGACACAACGGAGACGCTGCCCGTGAGGCTGAGGAACCGGAGAAGCTGATTACCCGAATCCGCCACGATCAACCCGCCTCGAGCCAGGACAATGCCTCGGGGTGAAAAGAAACGGGCGATGAAGCCGGGGCCGTTGGTGGTTCCGGATTGTCCGCTCACGCCGGCAATGCTGGTCACCGTGCCGTTGTCGGGGTCGTATTTGAAAACGCGATGGTCCGCGCTATCGGTGATGTAAAACCGGTTATTGGCATCGACGGCGATGCTATGGGGTTCGAGGAACTTATTGGTAACCAGGAAATCGACGGTGGGCTGGGCCGCGGCGCTGAGCGTGAGGAAAGCGGCACCCGCGAGGAGAAGCGCCAGGTTCCGAAAAGAACTGTTCGCGCACTGGGACCATGAACCGAGGAGGGGCGCCATCCACGCGGCAGCGTGTTGGAGTGCGGCAGTCTTCTGCCGCTTTTGGGCTTGTCCAGTGGGTCGAAAGCGCCAGAGGACTGGCGTAGTCCAAAACCTGCCGGTTGAAGGGTGGTTCATGGAAGGCCTGCCTGGTTTCAGAACCATGCACGCAGCCGATGAACCTGAAACCGTGCGGACCGCAGCCTTTAGGCTGCTTCGGTCCCCGCTCCAGAGTTCGGCGTTGAAGCGGCCTAAAGGCCACGGTCCGGAGAGACGGTTCAGGGGAAGTTGCCTTGGTTCCAGAACCATGCACATGGCCCTTGAACCGAAAACCGCGCGGACCGCAGCCTTCAGGCTGCTTCCGCACACTCTCCAGAGTTCGGCGTTGAAGCGGCCTAAAGGCCACGGTCCGGAGAGACGGTTCAGGGGAAGAACAATTTGAGTTTTCATTGACGCATCACGACATCATTCCGCGCCCGGCGCCACGCTCGCCGGGTGAGGATCAACCAGTTCGCTTCGGAGCAATACACATTCCAGCAAGCCACACGGGCGTTCCCATGAACCGCTGGGTAGGGCGAGCCTGTCCCCAGCGAGCCGGTCTCGACGTGTTCCACGGACGTCGATCGGCTCGCCGGGACGGACTCGCCCTACCTGATTCATGGGGCGAGAGCATGGCAATCAGACCAAGGACGCTTCCTATGAACCTGGTAGGGACGGAATCCATTCCGTCCCTGACTTTACTCTGCGATCGAAACGACCATATCAGGACGCGGTGGAACGCGTCCTTACCTGTTTATGGACCCAATGCATGACCGAAAAAGTTGTTAGCGGCCCGCGTCCGACTGAACACGAAGCCGGTAATACTTCATTCCGCCGCTCGCCTGGTCGTCGGCGAATTCCTGCACGTCACCTTTGCCCGTCACTTCCGCGCCCAGAGCCGACCAGTTTTGGAGGTCGAGACTTTGCTCGACGCGGTAATGTTTGCCGGATTCGCCAAACCACCGAAGTTTCAGGACGCCTTGCTTCAGGCCGCTGCGCAGGTCGCCGTCGAACTTATGGAACCTCAGATTCACCGGATTGCTGCCGGCCAGGTATTCGTCCATATTGGAAATGCCGTCGCCGTCCGGGTCGGCCTCGGGCCGCGCCAGAATCGCATTGGCGCCAGTGAAGAAGTGGGCCCGCCACTCGTCCGAAATCTGTTCCGCTCGCCGCAGAGCCGGGGTGCCGATCCAGACCGAACCAGACAAACTTTCGAAGTCATACTGTGTCTGCAGGTCGGGGGAACCGTCCGCATTGAGAATCCGCACGGTGTAGCTCTGACTGGACCGCGCATTGGCGGGCACCGCGAACTGGATTTCACCCAGGAACGTCTCCCCTTCCAAAGGAGCGGAAAACGGATTCTGCACGAGAGACCACGCGCCAACGGCTTCGTTCAAGGGCAAGCCTTCTTGCGCGCCCCGCAACGTGATCGGCTGCGGGAGCCGCGTGTTCGGGTTAAACCACGCGGGTTGCCGCAGTGGCGGAGCCTCGCCTTCCGGAATGACTGCGGCGCGGAATTGCATGCCCGCGACCTTGTAGCCCGCCGCCACCTTCAAATAGACCGGCACGTTGACCTGGCTTCCGGGTGCGGCATGTTCTACGGTGAGGGCGCGGACCAGCGCGTTCCGCAGCCAGGCTCGACTTGATTTCACGGACGAGAGCACGGAAGCCGGCGAATTCGCGGCGCTGGTGAGCGACGTGGTCACCGCGGCCCGCCCGCCCCCGGCGGCCCAGGAACGCCGCCAGTTGTTTGCGGTGAGCCGCAACGACCGTTGGAGCGCGATTTGCCAATCCAGGAATCGGATTTGCCCGTCGCCGCCCGCTGCCGCGACCGAATCTTCCGGGAAGGTGTCCATGGCGTCGAACACATCCGTGAACGAGTAAGGCGTGAACAGGCCGAGCGACGAGTGAAAGGCGTTGTTGATGTCGTTGTTGTTGATGTTGCCGTTGCCGAAATCGCCGGCGTTATACCAGGTCGCCACCGCGGAATCGCCGACCACGTAAGTGACATTGGTGACGGTGATGGTTCGGTCCCGGAACGTGGTCAAGGGCACGGGGGTTTGGCGTCCGTCCGTGGTGCCGGACGGCTGGACGACGGAGATGGAATACGTCTGCCCGGCGGTTGAGGTCGGAGGAATCGGCACCGCCAGCAAGGCGACCGTGCCCGAGTTTTCCAGGCGCATTCCCGTGCTCGCGCCGACAAAGGAAATCGCCAGGCCGGTTTTGTTGCCGCTGGCATAACTGGTCGCGATGGGCGCGTTGGTGCTCGGCGCCGGGATTCGGATAAAGTCGTTTGTGCCTATCGGCAAATTGCGGAACTGGGTCGCGATCTGCGGCGCGCCGCCATTGGGCGTCAGTTCGACACGGAATTGCAGCGAGCGCAGGATGTCGTCCGGCGCAAGTTTCACTTCGACCGGCACGACGAGGGTCGATCCGATGCCCGCGGTGAAGTCGCGCGTCACGCCGATGGAACTGGTTTGCAGGTCGGAGAACAGAAACAACTTTTCAACTGTCGGGCTTGGCGCGTAGCCGCCTTTGAAGCCGCGCACTTTGAAGAGCACGTTGTTCGTGCCATCGACCACGTTCAACCGGGCGCTCGCCGTGTAAAGCAGCGCGGGGGAAGCGTTCGTGGGTGCGCTGCCGTCGGTCGTGTACCACAGTTCCGCGCCGTCCGTCGTGTCTTCCATCGTGAAGCCGCCTGGATTTTTTCCGTTGATGACCGGTCCGGCGACCTTGAACTGGAACCGCGCCGTGACAACCGCGCTCGGACGCCGGCCATCCTGCGTGCTATTCAGGAGTTCGCCGGCTTGAAGAGCACCACGATTCGCAGGGAGATCCGCAGTTGTTCCCTGGCCTCGCTGTTCAACAGTTCGTCGGAAAGATCAGGCGAGGCGACCCGGGCGGCAGCGGGCGTCGCCAAGGGCCACATCTCCAGATCCAGAATTCGCATATAGGGAAAGCTGTTCTCAAAGTCGGCGACGAAGCGGCCGAATTCGTGGAAGAAACCGCGCATCTCGACTTTGTAGGCGGCGGCCGAATAGGGATCGAATTTGGGAAGGAGCAAAAACTGTTTTCCAGTCAGAGGCGTGTTGCTGAGATCCATCAGCGTCACGTCGTATTGGTCTTTGATGAAATTGAGCAGCTTGTCGAGAATCCATTTCTTGCCACTCAGATGTTCGAGCGGAAGCATCTGAGCTTCGGCCTCCGCGATTTGCGCGCCGAGTTCCGTCAGCTCGGCTTCAATGAGCGTTCGGCGTTTGACGAGCCTTTGCCCTTTCTCGATTTTGCTTCCGACGTCGTCGATGCTGGTGCGCGTTTTCTCGATGGTCTCCTGTTGGGCTCGAACGACGAAATACCAGAGCGCCAGGCAAAGAACCAGCACGCCGGAGGCGACGGCAATGAGCTGGTTGCGCTTCTCGCGAGAAAGCTTATTCATTGCTCCTCACCCTTTCCGGTAAATTGGCCTGGACAGTGAACGGGATAAACGCTTCGGCCCCGTTGATCTTGTCGGATTCGTCCTCGCGCGGCTGGATGGTGTCCGGCTGAACGCTGGAGTTGGTTTTGCTCAGGAACAACCGAAAGAATGGCGCATTCGTGACTGCGGCGTAAAACGGGTCCACACGGTTCCCTTTGCTGTAGTCCCGCGCCTTGAGAGTCAGGGTGAGCTTCTCCGCGACCGTTTCCGGTTTGACGATTTCCATCTGGAGCGCGACTTGAATCTTGGTCGTGCTCACGTTCGGCGGGGTGATGACCAACTGGGAGTGGAACCGCGCGAAATTGGTGTGGTTGGTGACCGCATGCACAATGGCCTGGGCGACTTCCAGGACGTTCGTCGGCAAAGGTTCCCGGGCCCAGAGCTTCCACCATTTGCGAGGCGGCAGCGGGAAATAGACGTTGGTGGAAAAAACAACCTGGTTCTGCTGAGTGGAAACGCTCGCGCCGGACAAGGAAATAACCCGCACTTTCTCGTCCGCGACGTACTGCAAGGCGTCCAGAGGGTGCGCCCAGAGGAAGCGGTTCGTGGAATAGCTTTGCAGCGACGCAAGCCGCTTCCGAATCGCGCCCGTTTCCCGAAAGCTGTTGGAGACCTGGAGATAAGTCCGCTCGACGTTTTTCCAGTTATTTTGCTGGGCCGCGAGCTCGGATTTAGCGCCGCTGATTTTGAATTGCAGGTAAATCACCCCCAGAAGCATGAGCGCAACGCCCCGCTGCCAGCCCAGATCGCGCGCTTCACGGGATCTCGTCTGCGCGCTTCTTCAGCCGCTTGCTGCTCTGCCAGGAGATTGATGCGAATCGGCATGCTATGCCTAATTGGCTTGAAGGTTCGGTTTCACAGCGCGGCCATGGCGCCGCCGGTCGCGACCGACAGAAGCGCCGACGTTTGTTCGACTTCACCCATTTGTTGCGGAGGCAGCGCCAGGTTCAGGAAGCTGACGGGGTTCCAGTTTCGACAGGGCACCATCAACTCGGACTGCAAGGCTTCGACGATGAAGGGGGATCGCGCGATCGCGCGGAGCCGCCCGAGACGAAAACCTGGGTCACGGTTTTGTCTTCTTGTTTCTCAAAAAAATCGATGGAGGCGCGCAATTCTCTTCCCAGCGGAGTGAGGAGGCCGAGCATGAACGCCTGGATTTCGTCGGACATGGCCAGCTTGGCTTTCTCGGCTTCAGCGTAATTCGCTCCCATGGCTTCGGCGAGGCCGCTGGTCAATTTGTCACCCCCAATGGCGACGACGCGATTCAGACGCAACTCGCCGTTCATGAGAATGCTGATCGTGGAATGCTTGAACCCAATGTCCACCAGGGCCACGATTTCCTTCGCGAAAGCCTCCGGCAGCGCCATCTCGAACGCGTTGGCCGTTCCAATGAGGCCCGGAGTGACCTGGTCCGTGACCAAGCCGGCGCCGCGGGCCGCTTCCTGGAGAAGATCCAGAAACTGCTTTTTGGCCCCTCCGACCAGCACGCTGCATTTTTGGGTGCGCTGCGGTTCTGGAGCATTCGAACCGGCGCGCGGCGGCAGGACGTGACAGTCGAAAACGTAATCCGGCAAATCTTGATGCAGATAGTTTTTGCTGCTGTATTTCAGCATCAATCGCAAGTCCGCAACCGGCACCATCAACACTTCCGCGTGCCGCAGCAGCGAGTGATCCACACCGATTAACAGCGTGATTTGTTTGGTTTTGGAGCCGAGCGACTGGACGACGCTTTTCAAGTGCGCCGCCAGGGCGTCTGCGGAGAGCTGTTTGTCGGCTGGCGGCGCTTCCTGCACGGTGTAGCCCAGCAGATCAAAGCCGTCCCCTCGGCGCTGGATACACACCCCTTTTGTCGTATGCAACCCGAGGTCGATCGCGACGGCGAGAGAGCGTTTCTTGGATAAAGAAGTTTGGAATGGCAGAGCCATTGCTTAGTGGTCCATTTCATAAATACGCTCACGTTCGCGGCAAGGGATTTTTCGGCCAGACGAGGCGCGAGCGACGAGCATATCCCGAAGTGGATCTGTAAGGAGCAAGCAACGAAGTCTGGCGAAAAAGAACTGCCGCCCTTCGGGTTGCGCC
>VHCZ01000150.1 GCA_016871535.1 Verrucomicrobiota bacterium | reverse complement strand
CTTTTGTCCGTGGCCTGCGTTGGCTCGGTCCTTACAGCCCGCGTTGGGGATGCTCGGACCTCGCCGCCTTGGCCACAGCCAAAATCCCTCGCCGCAGGACCCCGCGCAATTTTCGGACACGCTCTGAGAGTTTTCACGCCTTGGGTTCCTGGGCGGCCTTCAATTGATCCGCGAAACTGGATCGCTCTGGGGCGGTTTCGGCAGCCGGCAGCGCCTCGGGCAATTCGGCCAACAAGCTGACACCGGTGGCTGAAGTCGCGAGAAGAAAGCGTTGTTGATTGTAGCCCACGACCCAGAGGCTGTTTCGATAGCCGAGCGACCGGTTTTCCAGAACCTGCAACTGGCTCGAACTGCCTTTGTACAGCGTAAAAAAACGGGAGCGCTTGAATAGCCAAGCACCGAGAATGAAAACAGAAACGACAAAAATGAACGCCCCCAGCATCTGGACGAACCGCTCCAGAAAATCCCCCGAACCGGACGAGAATTGGGATGGGGCATTTGTGTCAACAACCGCGGCGGGAGCAGCAACGGTCAGGGATAAGATCAGCCACGCGCTCAGACCGAAACACCGACAATGGGCTTTCATGTTCCCGCGGTTTTGGACATGATCTCGGTAATCTTAATCCCAAAATTGTCTTCCACCACGACGACTTCTCCGCGAGCCACCAGTTTTTGGTTCACGTAAAGGTCCACGGACGCGTTGGCCGACTTGTCCAACTGGACGACGGAGCCGACGTTCAACTGCAACAGATCCCGCATGGAGATCTGGCAACCGCCCAGCTCGACCGTCAGTTTGATGGGCACATCCAGGAGGAACTCCAGACTCGGAATGTTTTCGGCGGTCGTGCTCATAAGTTGTCAGAGGGCTAGGAGGACAGAATGCCGGTCACTTCAACGGCGCCTTTGTTTCCCGAACTCCCCAACCGGCCGAGGTACTTCGGGATGCCCGCCAGGCAAACCTGAACCTGGTTCAGTTGACTCGAATCGAGCGGAACGATGTCGCCCACTTGAAAATTCAGCAGGTCACGCGTCTTGATTTCCAGCTCCCGCCACTCAGCCGTCAGCGGAATCTTGATCTCGTCGAATCCCGAATTCCATCGCGGCACCGAGATTTCCCGCGTTTCCTTCTTCACGGTATCGACTTCGATTGAGAGGTGGCGAATCAGCGGTTCGACCATCTTCACCGGCATGACCATCAGCATCTGCTCAATGCAATCGCCAATGCCCGCCTCCATCTTGAGCATGAAGAAGCTCTCGTCGGCCTCGCCGATCTGGAGAAAGCGCGGATTGCTCTCATGGCCCAGGAGAGTGGCTTTCAGATGATCCCCGCTCTTCCAGGCCGAGCACCATTCGTTGAGCGCGATCTGCGCCATTTGATTGACCAGCGCAATCTCGACTTCGCGAAGGGGGCGGTTCGGGTTGACCGAGAATCCTTTGCCGCCCAACATTCGATCCGCCACCGACAGCGCCAGCGGCGGCGGCACATCCAGCACGCCAATGCCGCGCAACGACGGATCGATCTTGAAAAGAATCATGTGGCGCGGCGGCGGCGCGCTATCGACGAATTTGGGCAGCGTCACCGTGTCCAGCGAAAGCAGTTCCAGGGTGAATTCAATGCGCAGGAAGAGCGACAAACGCGCGCCAACACCCCGAATGATGGATTCGTTGTGGGATTTGAACCGGTGCAGCTCGCTCGAAGAAAGCGCCGCAGACTGGCCGAAGGCAAAATTCCTTACCCGATCCGAGGGGAGCGAGGTTTTGACGCCGCGAAACGTGAACACCTGCACGGCTTGCACCGTGGGCGCCGAAGCCGCAGTTTGGACGGGAGATGATGAACCAACGCGAGCCATGCCATGTTCTATTGAACGATAAACTCTGTGATGATGACTTCCTGGATCGTGCCGCGGCCCATAATGTCGTTGAACAGCGCCACCAACTGTTGCCGCAAAAGATTCCTGAACCCCGGCTTTTCCACGTCGTCCAGCGTGAGGCTGGAGAGCGTGCCCGAAGCAACGTCCAGCAACCGCTCTCGATTGAAATTCACGCGCTCGACCAACTCCTGATGCTCGCCCAGCAACGACAGGCGCGCCACGGCGAACCGCGTCGCACTCGTGCCCGCGAGGTTCACGACAATCTTGTCCGACTTCGCCTCGTCTCGCGGTTCGCCCTTCAGGTCGAGCAGCACGTATTTGGGAGAATCGCCTTCCTTCGTGTCGTCTCCCGGATGATAGGCCACGGCATCGCGAGTCAACGGCACCGGCAGTTTTGTATTTCGCCCCGTGGCTTTTGGTTTCTTAGCCCCTTTTTCCTTCGCTCCATGTCCTCCTCCGCCATGGGAATTCTCCGCTTTCGCTGGGGCATGCTCCTTTTCATTCGCCGCCGCCTCGTGTTCTTCGGGTGGCGCAGAAGCCTTCTTCTTGTCCAACCAGGACTTCAACTGAATAGTGCCGATGGCCAGCAGCGGAGTCAGAACCAACACAATGATCAGCGGCAAATAGGAGGCGAGGCCTCCCTTGCCGGCTGGAGCGGCTTGGGCCGGTTGCCCCCCTTCGCCGCCGCCGGCTGGAGCGGCTTGGGCCGGTTGCCCCCCTTCGCCGCCACCGCCAGTTCCATCAGCAGGCGCAGGTGCTTGTTCAGGCGCATCAGCCATACTTTAAGCTGTTATCTGACCAACTGGACGATTTCCTGCAAAATATTGTCGCTTGTCGTGACCACCCGGGCGTTCGCCTGGAACGCGCGTTGAGTCGTGATCATATTGGAAAACTCGCGCGCAATGTCAACATTCGACATTTCCAACGCACCGCTTTCGATGCGGCCCAGGCCGTTGCTCGTCGCAGAGTTTGTCGTGGGAGTCGCGCCGAAGGCATTTGTGGCGGTCGGCGTGGTCAATGGCCCAGACACGGTCAAGCCGCTGAAAAGGCTATTTCCCTGCTTGAGCAGCGCGTTCGGATTCGAGAATCTCTGCAACAGAATCTTGCCGCGAACGAATTGACTGCCGTCACTCAGGAGCATGTTGATGTTTCCGCTCCCATCGATGCTGATGTTTTGGACACCGGCGGTGGCGGCACCGGTGCCGAGTCCCGTGGGCAAAGTTGTCGGCTTATCCAGCTTGATATCTCCTTGTGAGTCCGTGTCCGCATAGGCTGTGCCCACTGCTGCTGTCGCCGCACTGAAGCCCTGAACCCGAAAACCCTGATCCGTCACCAGGAACCCGCTGGAATCTACCCGGAAGCTACCGGCACGTGTCGCGAAGAATTCACCGGAGGAGCTTTTTACAATGAAAAATCCTTCGCCGCTGATTGCCATGTCGGTTGTGACTCCGGTCTGCGTGATCGCACCCTGAGTAAACAAGTTTCGCACGGAGGAGACCTCAACGCCGTTGCCGACCTGCACCGAGGCCGTGCCGGAACGGCTGGCTCCGGCGTCGGGAGTTCCCGCGCGGAGTGTTTGATTGAGCGTGTCTGCAAATTCCACCCGGCCGGCTTTGTAGCCGATCGTGCTCACGTTGGCCAAATTGTTGCCGATGGTGTCGAGGTTCGTTTGGAATTGCCGGATTCCCGTGATGCCAGTGTTGAGTGCTCGAAGCATAATCTCGGTTTCGTGTTGAGGTTAACTGCTAATTGTGGTTCGCCAAACGGATAGTCAGAATGTCGTCCAGGTCGTATCGATCTTCGCCAATGATCAGTTTTGGATCGCTCCCTTCCATGTCGAAACCCTTCACGATGCCCTTCGCCACGCCGGTCTTCTCCGATTGAACGACGACTTCCCGATCCAAAAGCGACATGGCCTGCAAAATCTTCTGCTGGGATCTCATCTGCGCAATGTCCGCCGTCATCCCTTTGGTCTGCTCCAGGCTCGTGAACTGCGCCATCTGCGCGATGAACGCGGTGTCCGTCTGGGGCGCCAGCGGGTCTTGATTGGCCAATTGCGTGACCAGCAACTTCAAAAAATCCTCCTGGTCCAGAATCTTCGACGGGATGCGAAGCTGCTGCTTCGTGACGGCTTCCGCCGCTCCGGCCGAAACGGTTTTGGTCAATACATCTGAAGTTGGCGCGATCATACGTTAGGCCCAGCTTTCCCAGCCGTTGCCGGACTTCACGGGTTTCGCTGCCGGCTGCGGTTTCTTGCGCTCCGGAACTTCCTGCCCAAATCGAAAGTCCAGTTCCCGGAAATCCTGGAAGTTTCTTCCCTCATCGCCCGCGTGGTGGCGGGGATTTTGGTTCTGCGGTTCCGAGTTCATCGGATTGAAATTCTGCGACCAGCCGCTTCGGTCGCCGCTGTTTTCCAGCGGCTGCAATTGAATCCCGCGATTGGCCAAGTGCGCCTGCAAATCGCGCCAACTCGGCGCGAGCGTTTCCCAGTTTCCGTTTTCCAGCTTCGCGTGGATGACCAGTTGGTTTTCCTGCATCTTCAAGCGAAGATTCAGTTCCGTCTCTTGATCCGGACGAATTCGCACGACCCAATCGTTCGCGCCTGTGGACCGGAACGTCTCGACGGCGGACCAGATTCTCTCGGTCAATCTGGCGTGGAGATGCGCTTCCGCGCGAGCCGAAGCATGGCTCCCCTCCAGGGCGCGGGCCTGTTCCGCATTATCGAGCCAGGTTTTCGCCGAAATCGCCAAATCAGCCATCCGTTCTGCGGACGAGTCCACCCGCGCCCGATTCAGTTCATTCGCGGCCAAAGCTCGAACTCCGTCCCGGGAAGGGCTGTCATTTCTGCCTGAGTTCGGCAGATTTTTCCCGGCCAGCTCAGTGCGAGGCTCGTAATCTTTGGTCGAAACCATGTGCTCAGGGTGTTGAGCATCTCCTATGCCGCCACGGTCCGACGACCGGTTCAGCTTCGGAAACCGAATCTCCGGTTTCGCGACGGAGCCGCCGGAAGTCAAATCCACTTGCACGACCTTCACGGAATCGGCCGCTGGCAAGCGTTCGGAAATTGCGTGTGCTTTGGCGGGTAATTCATTCCTGGTCGCCTTCTCCGCCGTGACCTCCGGTTCCGTCTGAGCGGCAGCCGCCGTCAATTGTTCCGGAGTTCTCGGTGCGTCACCTGATGGCTGAGGTGCCCCAGATTGGCCAGGCGGATTCGGGTTGGCTGTGTGAGCACCGGCTACAACGGCTTCGCTTGAGCTGACGCCTGCAAGCGGCGCCAGTCCAGGAAAGCGTGTGAAAGCCTGCAAGCCTGTCGTGTTCGGGTCGGCCGGCCCTTCGGCCTGCAGAGCGCCAAGCGATGCAGGTTTTGCCGCAGTCTGGATGGTTGCCGGGTTGCTTGCCGCCAGATTCAAGGCCGGATTGCCGTGGGTTTCACGAGTCGGAGACGTGAACCGTGGAAAACCACTTTGAACTTCCGCGGCCACTGCGGGCTCAGTTGGGAGCGGCTTGAGTCGAGAGTTGAGAGGTCGTTGATCCACGGTTTCAAGCGCACAATCAAAGGGCTCAGTTGGGAGCGGCTTGAGGTGAGAGTTGAGAGCGCGGGCTTCACCGTTCGTTCTCGCGGTCACCGCAAGGCTTCCAGGAACACCGGGTGCGGGAAAGGCTGAAGGCTGCGCGGCAACTGACGCTTGCGAAACTGCGGTTTTGGAAATCTGCGGCCCGGATGATTCGTCCGCCGGCGCGCTGTCCTTCGGCGTAACGCCCAAGTTGATGCGGTCGCCATGGCGCGCGGCAGAACGCGTCGCGTGGTGCGGATGGGTGATCGCTTTCTGCAAATCCTGAGATGGAATCGGGCTGGTGGCCGCGACCGCTCCCGGGTCGGCCTGAAGAGGCGCAGTGCCCGCGTAAACCTGATTCACGGCACTCACGCTGTTTGCGTAGGATTCGACACCTGGCACGTTGGTGTTGACGGAAGTTTTCGGAATGCCAGCAGTGTTCCCGTTGGCGTGGGCGAGCTTGTTTGCCGGCGCAATAGAAGGGATCTTGACGATCGGGGCTGCTGAATGATGCGCGGTCGTCTGTGAGTTGGGGTTGTCTGCCTTAGCTTCGGGCTGAGTGGAATCGGTGGCTTTAGAGACAAGCTGGATAAGCGGTCCGTCAGAATTCGCCGCGTGCGCAAGCCCATTGCCCGTCGCGGACAACACGGGCGGCGCGCCCGGGCCGGTCTGCCTGGAAACGACTTGCTGAGCGCTCTGTATCTGGATGTTCCCTGTCGGTCTCTCCGGGACGCCAGACGAACTGTTCAACTCGGTTTCGAGGTTTTCGATAGACGGCTGGCTGCTGACGATCACCTTTTGATCTCCGGGGCTTGCACTGATCGCTTGCTGCAAATCTTGAGATGGAATCGGGCTAGCGAAGGAAAGGGCGGAAAGGGTTGGCAGATTCTTTGGCGCCTCGGACAACAAGCCGGTCGCGCCGTCCGGAACCTGAGGCTTCAATCCACCTGAGGCAGGCACGGTGGAGCCGGCAACTGATTTTGCCTCTCCTTCAACCAAGGCCTTGCTTGAAAGGGCTGTCAAAACCGCACCTATCTCACCGTCGTTCGCAGAAGAGGGAACCAAATCCCATTGGCCGTTGAGCTTGACACTTCCCTGACTTGCGTATTCCGGCGCCACGGAACCTTGAGCAGAGCGGCCCGCCGTGGTCCCAACTGGAGCAAGCGTGGGGTAGTGCTTTTGAAATGACAGAATGGGCCGGCCAGGTTGAGCGGTCTGCTGATCCGAATCTCCCACGGCGGCAACGCCCGAAAGCGCTGTATTCGCGGCCGAGCCAGCCTTGGTTTTGACAGCAGCCAATGGCGCCAACGGTGCGCCCAGCATCAACATGGACTGGACTGCTTGAACGCCGGCTGACTGCGCTGCGTCCAGCTCGTTGGCGGCGGACTGATCCTGGCTTTTGTCCTGGCTGCGACTCTCGTCTGTTCCCTGCTGACCAATCGACTCCGGTGTGTTCCCGGCGGAGCTATTGCCAGCCGTCGTCGCCACGTATGTTGGGGACGGAGCAGAAGCCGAAACGACTGCCGAATCGTTTGAAGAAGAGTTGGCTGGCACGGGCTGGTCTCCCGGATTTTGGTTACTGCCTCCGGTCTGAATCGTGAGGGCTCCGGGCGAAGCGCTGGACAAAAACGACTCAAAAGAACCGGCAAACGCGTCAGCGCCCGACGGAGCCGAGGCGAGTCCGTTCAGGAGCTTTTCCGCGTTCTGGTTTGGGTTGGTCTTATCGACAGGAAGAATATTCATTTCGTCCCTGGAAGCTTGGGCATCTCGCCGAGTTTGCGAATCTTCTGGCTGATCTCAGTGGCTTTGCCGGTGTCCTTGGTGAGACTGTTCGTGGCAAAATTCTCCAGGATGGCCGCCTGATCTTTGTAGGCCATGAAAAACAGGAGCCGCGCGATATCATCCACTTCCATACCGTTAAGAATCTGAACCGCTGAAGCCGGGGGCATATTGGTTCCGGCATAGACTTGGGCCAAACCTCTCACCCGAGCTTCCTCATTGGTATATCGAACGGTCATCTGGTTGGTCAGCTCCTTCATCATGGCTGCTTTGGCTTCGAGCACCTTTTGCGTGAGCACTCCGATCTCCTGTTTTTGTTGCGCCAGAAAACGCGCAAACTCCTGCAACTGGTGCTCTTTTGCCAGCAAAGCCGCTCTCTCGCGGCGAAGCTCGTCTCGGAGAGTCTTAACGTCCGGATTGTTGAACGAAAGTGCCCCCGGTTCCCCTATGGCGCCGGAAAAGGCGGCGGTGGCGCTGGGGGCGGGAGTGGAAGGCTTGTGCGAGTCTTCGGCTGCGCCAGGAGCTTTCTCGCCATGGGACTCACCCGCGGCGGCTTCCGTGACCGCATTGGTGGCGGTCGAAACCGCGTTGGTATCCCCAGAGCGGGCCGCGGGTTGCGTTTCGGGTTTCTGGAAGATCAACATCACCGCCATGGTGATGGCGAATGCGACCACGCCAATCACGGCGGCGAACCATTTGTTTGTCAAAAGTTTTGTCATACCTGAATTACCTCCATTTCAAGGCGAAATCGCCGATGGATTTCAGGGTCGCCAGATCGTCAAGCATTCTTTGTTCCTGCCGCGCGGTCTGGAGTTGGTGCCGGGCCGACTGTCGCTGATGGACCTTTTCCACAATCTCCCGCTGCTGGCGGGCTTCGAGCAGAATTCGGGATTTTTCTTCGAGAATCGCCTTCGCCTTTTCCAATTCCGCCTGGCAATGGCGCGATGTTTCTTGCAGTGCTTTAAGGCCTTGCTGCAGTTGCTGCATGTCCTCCGAACTGGCCGTGGTTTTCAGCGTCGCGCGGCGGCGGTCGAACACGCCTTCGATTTCCTCTTGAATCTGCCGGAATCGGGCGGCGATCTTCTCAAACTCCGATTGAGCCTGGGCAAACGCCTCCAATGCTTTCGTCTCGCGATCCATTCGGAGCGTCAGCACAGCCTGCAAAGGAAAACGAAATGCTTTCATGGCGCGCCCAATATCTCCTCAATCGCCACAGTGACGTCCCCAACAGGGTAGGGCGAGTCCGTCTCGGCGAGCCGCTCGACGTGCTTGGAACACGTCCGGATCGGCTCGCTGAGGACAGGCTCGCCTACCCTGGTTTTCACGGAAATTCATGTCCATCAGCGACCTCGTTGCTTTTTGTCCACGGGCGGCGGTGGCGGCGGCTGCATGACATTGCCCAACATTTTCCAGCTTTCGGCAGCCGATTTCGATTCCCGGACTCCCTGCCGCAAGAAATCCATCAACGGACCGTGCAGGCGGATCGCTTGATCGATCACGGCATTGCTGCCGGCGGCGTAAGCGCCAATGGTAATCAAATCCTGGTTTTTCCGGTAAATTGACATGGTTTCGCGCGAATGTCCTACCAGGTCAAGCTGCTCAGGCGTCAGCAAATCCCTGGTCAACCGGCTGACGCTCTCCAGCACATCAATCGCCGGGTAGTGATTCAACGACGCCAGTTCGCGGCTCAAAACCAAGTGGCCGTCGAGAATTGACCGCACCGCATCGGCGATCGGATCATTCATGTCGTCCGCTTCAACCAGGACGGAGAACAACCCCGTGATCGAGCCGTTGTCGTCATTGCCCGCCCGTTCGAGCAGTTGCGGCAACAAGGCAAACACGGAGGGCGTATAACCGCGCGTCGTGGGCGGTTCGCCGACCGCCAGCCCGATTTCGCGCTGGGCCATGGCAAATCGCGTCACCGAGTCCATCATCAGGAGGACATTTTTTCCCTCCGCCCGGAAGTACTCCGCGATGGTCATGGCGAGGAAAGCGGCCTTGATCCGAACAAGCGAAGGCTGATTGGAAGTCGCGACGACGACTACGGACTTCCCGCGCCCGACTTCATCCAGGTCTCGTTCCAAGAACTCGCGCACTTCGCGTCCGCGCTCACCAATCAACGCGATGACGTTGACGTCCGCTTCCGCGTGGCCTGCCATCGTGCCGAGCAGCGTCGATTTGCCGACGCCGCTGCCGGAGAAGATTCCCAGGCGTTGCCCCCGGCCGCAGGGCACAAAGGTGTCGATGGCCTTAATACCCGTCTGAAACTGATGAGTGATTCGATCTCGTTTAAGAGGGTGTGGAGGGGCGAGGTTCAATTCCTCCAACGCCATGCGAGGGATGGGGTCGCCGCCATCGATCGGGTGGCCCAATCCGTCGATGACACGACCTTTCAATTCCGCGCCAACCGGTACGCGCAACGGTGCTCCAGTCGCAATCACCAGGCTGCCGGGATGAATTCCGGACAATTCTCCCAGCGGCATCAGGAGCAAATTCTCGTTTCGAAAGCCAACAACCTCCGCCAACACGCCATCGGGATTGGAGGAGGACTCGATCCGGCAAATGTCGCCCATCGCGGACATTGGGCCGCGGGATTCGACGACCAGGCCGATCATCTGCGCCACGCGTCCGTGTCGTTCGACGAGGGACGAGGTCCGCAGGCGCGTGCGCGCCTGCTGAACCTGGGTCGGCGCCGGAGCGAACTCTTCGACGAGTTTGATCATTCGTTAACGGCCTTCTTCAACAACTCGATCTTGGTCTCGCGGCGTGCGTCCAATTCGCCAAACTTCGTTTCCACGAGGCACCCGCCTCGGCTGATCTTGGCGTCCGGACGAAACTTGAGAATCGAAGCGCCACCTGCCCGGTTCAAGAGCGACGACTGATGTTGTTCGAGCAGAGCAAGGTCTTCAGGATGAAGGACCACGGTGATCTCTGTGTCGTGCTCGACCAGGTTCATGGCCTCCCGCACGTAGGCTTCCACCATGTCCGCCGAAATGGGTATGACCGAGGTCAGTTTGATGGCCGATTCGGCAGCAAGCATGATGACGTCCTTCTCCAGCGTTTTGAACATCTCCGTGACCTGCGCCTGAATGTTTTTGTTCAGGTTCTCCAGAAAACCGACCACTTCCGCGCGGTGGTCCGACTCCCATTCGCGGCGCTGTTCGTCGATCTTTTGAGCGCAGCGCTCCTCGGCGTCGCGCTGTCCGCGCTCGAAGCCAGCCTGCTCGCGGGAACGCAAATCTTCTTCGGTGATCTCCGGAGCCGCGCGATGGGAAGCCTGAGCCTGCGTGCTGCCGCTGCTCAGGCGCGGTTTGAAGCTGGCCAGCCGGATATCCCGCAGATGGCCGAGAATCGAGACGTTGTTAGCGACGTTGACCATACGAATAGGATTACTGACCGCCTACATCGAGCGAGATCTCGCCTTCGGCTTCGAGCTTGCGAACGATGTCGATAATGCTGTCTTGAGATTGTTCGATTTCCCGAAGAGTAATCCGGCCCAGGTTCGAGATTTCGTCCGTTACCGTGTCTGCCGCGCGCTTTGAAATGGCGCCGAGCAACGCGCCGCGCAGATTCTCGTTCGCCGCGCTGAGCGCGATGGCGAGCCTGGAGGCATCGACTTCCCGCAAGATCTTCTGCAAAGCCTTGCTGTCGAGCACGGCCAGATCGTCGAACGTGAACATCTTCATGCGGATAGATCGCACCAACTCCGGCGTGCGCTCGTCGAGTTTGTTGAGGATGTTCTGCCGATGGGTCTTGTCCATTACGTTGAGGACCGCCGCCGCGGATTTAACACCGCCGGTTTGGTTCAACGCCCGGGAAATCTTTGGCCCGATCTTCTTGGAAAGCACTTCACCGACAGTCTCGACAACTTCAATCGGCGTGGACGAGAGCGTGGCCAGGCGTTCAACGACCTGTTCGCTCAGGTGTTCGGCAAGGTTCAGCAAAACTTCCGCGCCCTTCTGCGCGCTAAGGTAGCTGATCACGAGCGCAATCGTCTGAGGTTGTTCTTCTTTGATCAGGTTTACGATGGCTAGCGGCTCCATATCGATGATTTGCTGCATCGTCGCCACGGAGGTTCGGCGGGTCGAAACACGCCCGATGATTTCCGCTGCTTTGAACATGCCCACCGATTTCTCGAGAACCGCCTTGGTGTACTCGACTGAGCCACCCAATGCCGCATTCGCCTGGAGCGCCATTTCCGTAAATTCCTTTAGGACAGCGGTTTGCTGCTCCAAATTCATCAGCGGAAGATTGGCCATTTCTGCCGAGATCAGTTCGCGCTCGTTATCGTCAAAGTACTTGAGGAGGATACTGGCGCTGTCTTCGCCCAGGAGGATCAAGAGTGCGGCCAACCTCTGTAGGTGAGTCATGCCCTCAAAGCCCTGTGTCGTTCCTCGCTGCAAATCGGGAGGCATAGTGCCTTTCTAGACTGGTCCGGTATCCTGCGTCTTCCGGCTCAACCAGCTTCGTGCAGCCTGGCTCATCTTCGCCGGGTTCTCGCGGATCAACTGTTTGAGAACTTCAATCGTAATCCGTTCAGGCGCTTGCTGGCCAAGGCCGAAGTCCATGACCAATTTCGACTTGGCGGCCTGTAATTCTTCGACTTCCTGTTCTTCAGGCATGATAGCTTCAGTGCCCTGCTGGTCCGCAACCGTCTGTGCAACGCCCGATGGCATGGCCATGCCTGCGACCATGCCGGACACACCCGCCGGCGCCTCATAGACCAACTGGCCACCAACCAACTGACCGACTGGAATGCCCGTGGGGAGAAGTTCCTCGGACGAACTGCGGACCAAGCGCCAGAACCCGATCAACGCCGCCAAGCCCAGCACGCCGTAGAGCACCCAACGGCTGACGTTCACGTAGAGTTCCTTCCGCTGTTCTTTGTCCAATTTCGCCTCGAGTTTGACCTCGTGGTCGCGATTGAAATTCACGAGAGTCAGCGACACGTTCCTAACCTCTGCCAAATCTGTTCCGACTTCTCCGAGGGCATTGGCCACTGCTTGCTTCAACTTCAGCGTGGTTTCTTCCACTTGATTCGATGACGCGTTCGCAAACAGCGGATTGCCATTGGTGTTGATCATCACAGCGGCGCTGAGTTTGCTGATGTTACCGGCGTGTTTTGTCAGATTCGTTCTGGAACTGCTGATCGCATAGTCCGTCATCGTATCTTTCTTGGTGACGCTGTTGGTCAGGACAGGGAATTGGCTGGAGGCGCTCTCAGTGCTTGCATTCGTCGTCACACCTGGAACACCCCCGGGCTGAGGAGACATGGTGTTGCTGATGTCCTCCTTGATGCTCTGAGTGCGAAAAGCCTTCTCGTTCGGAGCGAAAAACTCGTCCTCCTTGGTGAGGGACTCATTGTTGATTTCGGCACTGACGCGGACTGTCGCCTGGTTGGGTCCAAGCACCGTATCCAACATGCCTTTAACCTTGTCCTCCAGATATTTCTCTGCGTTACGTTTGAAGGCCAACATGCTGGTGCCAAGGGACATCAGCGAACCTTCGTCGGAGGTTTCCGAAAGGACGTTGCCAGAGCTATCGACCACGCTGACGCCGTTCGCCTTCAGTCCTTCGACGGAGTTTGCGACCAGAAAGCGGATCGCATTTACGGTGGTTTGTTCGATCTGGACGTTGCCGCGCAGCTTGATGAAGACGGCGGCGGTGGGCTTCTTCGATGGATCGACCAGGAGCCGGCTTTCCGGCTTCACGATCTTGACCTGGGCGGACTCAACGCCGTCAAATTTGGCAATCGTTCTGGCCAACTCACCTTCGAGAGCGCGCATGTAGTTGACCTGCTGAACGAAGTCGGACATTCCGAACGCCGGTTTGTCGAAAATCTCAAAGCCAACGCCCTCGCTCTTGGGCATGCCTTTGGTGGCGAGCTGGGCGCGAACGGAGTGTACCTTGTCCGTGTGAACGTAGATTGAACTGCCGCCCGACTTGCTCTCGTAAGGGATATTCAGGGCGTCCAGTTCGGTCATGATCCGCCCGGCCTCCGCGATGTCCAGGCGGGCGAACAAGAGCGCATACGAGGGACGGCTGGACCAATAGACCAGCCCGCCCAACCCGACCAGGACGGCCAGGCCAGAAATGATAATGATAACCTTCTGGTTGATCCCAAGTTGGCTCCAGATTTTGCTGAGTTGTTGGCCCAGTAGTTTTAGCGCCTGCATCTGCGAATATGACTTAAAAGTTTAGGATAAAAACCCCGCCACCCACATACGAACGCGATGAATCCCGCTGGGATTACATCTGCATCCGCATCAACTCCTGATACCCCTCCAGGAGTTTGTTCCGAACTTCAACCATGAGCTGAAAAGATACGCTGGCCTCCTCCATCGCAATCATTGCCTGGTGCAATGGAATGTTTTGGCCGCTCAAAACGCCCGTGACCGCGTCGCCGGCGGCCATCTGCTTGGCGTTGACCTCGTTGACAAATTTGCCCAGGACGTTGTCGAACCCCGCCACGGGCTGGCTCTGCGCTGGAGTCCCTGGAACCGGCAGAGCGGACGGTTCGTGGATATCGGGTGCCGCGATCCCCTTGCTTTTTCCGGTCAGGGATTGAGAGCGAAGATTGATCAGTTCCGACGAAAGCCCGCCAGCGAAGGCGTTGTTCAGAGAAATGGGTGTCATTTATGCCGGGGGCGTGTCAGGAAGTTTAGCGTCGGCCGATCGCGAGAGTCTGCAAGGTCATCGTTCGCGCGTTTTTGACCACGGCCAGATTGGCTTCATACGCCCGCGAGGACGCGATCATGTCCGCCATTTCCTCGTGAATATTGACGTTGGGATAGCGCACGAGATGAGTGGATGGATCGGCATCGGGATGGCCAGGCTGGTAAACTTCGTTGGGCGGGCGACTGTCTTTGATGATGCGAGCGACTTTGACCGCTTGCGGAACGGCCTCGGAATCCTGGCCAAGTTTTTCCTGAAGAAGCGTTTCAAAGCGGACGACTTGCCGCTGATACGGCTGTCCGCCGGCGGACTTGGTCGCATTGGCATTCGCAATGTTCTGTGAAATCACCTCGAGCCGCACCCGCTCCGCCTGGAGAGCAGATACAGAACTATCAAGACCTGGCATCAATTTCATCATGCGTTACGTCCTTGGATCGCAGATCTCAGCTTCATCAACGACGACGAGAGGAACTGCGTCTGCATTGTGTGATTCAGCGTGTTCTGCTGCATGGCGACGAGCTCTTTTTCGAGCTGGACCGTATTGCCGTCGCGGTTGGGGGACACGGCGTTTTTGTCCATGACAATCCGGGGCTGGAGGCGGGCGATTTCTCTCGCGTCGCGCGCCGCCACGGCTCGGCTTAGTTCCTCGCCGAAATTGGATTCAACGTCGATCCGCTTATAGTTTGGCGTCTCCAAATTCGCCATGTTGCTCGCAATGGCCTCGTGACGCAGAACGGTAGCGTCGAGCATTTTTTTGAGCCCTTGATAATTTGTCTGCGTAAAAAGTCCGTTGACCATAACTTTTTGCCGACTGGTGCCAAGCACGCGACGTGCCACGGCGCTCCTTCCCCCGGGCGCCCGATCAACGCAAGCCATTGATCCACGCGAATGTCTTCACGCGAGGCCAGTCTCCTCCTCACTGACTCCGGGAACCACGCTGGCACGCGCAAATCCACGCCCAATTGCAGCATTGCTTGGAGATCCAACGACAGCGGCCATCGCGTCTGTCTGGCGCGGGGAGAAGTCGCCTGAGAGAATTTACAGGCCAAGAGCAAATTTGCCGAGCATGGAAGAGTTTGACCGGCTTCGGCGAATTTCGGATTTCGCGCTGGCAAAAGTTTCCGCGTGTGTCGATTCAAGCCCCTGGTGGATGGAACTTTTTGCCGACGCCAGTTGCGGCGCTTTGGCGAAATGATCCGTGGGTAACGCGAAAGTTAACGACGGTGAAGCGAGGCGCCTGCCGGGCTTTCCTTCGATGGCAGAGGCTCGGCAGGAGCCTCGCCCCACCTTAGTGGTCCATTTCATAAATACGCTCACGTTCGTTGCGCCCAATTTGGCCTGGGGCAAGGCGCGACGAGCGAGCATCCCCCGCCAGTGGGGCTGTGACCGAGGAGCAACGCAGCCCCAGGCAAAATTCGGCGCAACCCGAAGGGCGGCAGTTCTTTTTCGCCAGACTTCGTTGCTTGCTCCTTACAGATCCACTTCGGGATATGCTCGTCGCTCGCGCCTCGTCTGGCCGAAAAATCCCTTGCCGCGAACGTGAGCGTATTTACGAAACGGACCACTTAGCCTGAGGGGATCCATCCGCGCATCGCGAAAACTCCGCCCAAGGACGGCGGCACGAAAACCGCTTCGGCCAATCCGAAGTCAACGATTCGGATGGTTCTCGCCGCAGTCCGCCGAGA